>JAAYUY010000166.1 GCA_012517435.1 Sphingobacteriales bacterium
AAACTTTAAGGTGAATTTTGAACAATCTTATGTTACCACTTATGAATTGTGTGTGGATCGCCTGAATGAAGGCGGATTCCGGATCAGCAATCTGTATTTTATGCGAAAAGCCTTTATCGGATACTGGTTCAGGGGAAAAGAACTCGAATATCCTTCCTTTTTGTTTGATTATCATAAAAAGATGATTGACAATGACGTATTCGAAGGTTACCACTATTGGCTTTTTAAAACATTCTTTCCACAGGAATACAATGACTGGAAAAAAATCTTTGAAAAACAACTTACCAAATTTGAAAACTGGTTTGCCCAGAACAAAATTTCAGTTTCAGACGACAAACGGATGAATACCTACTATTATATGAACAGGCTGGAAGGAGTTAAGAAATAAGTGGGTTGGAAAAATATTAGCCACAAAGACACGAAGAATATAATTTTCAGGCATTTGTGCTTTATTGGTATAAAAAACTCCGTGCCCCTCCGTGTCCTCTGTGGTAAAAAAACTCCGTGCTCCTCTGTGCCCTCTGTGGTAAAAAAAATAACTCCGTGCCTCCGTGTCTCCGTGGTGAAACAAACCGTGCCCTCCGTGCTCTCTGTGCCTCTGTGGTGAAAAAAACTTAACCACCAAGACACTAAGACACTAAGAAAATAATTTGCAGAAATAAGAACTTCATAAATAAAAAAACTCCGTGCTCCTCCGTGCCCTCTGTGGTAAAAATAATAACTCCGTGCCTCCGTGTCTCCGTGGTGAAACAAACCGTGCTCTCTGTGCCTCTGTGGTGAAAATTCCCCCGTGCCTCCGTGGTGAAAAAAACCATCACTCCCTGGTTGAAAAAATAATCATCACCTTCCCTTTTCAGGATTAATTTCCTGACAAACTCTATATTTGCCATCTTGAAAATTTACACTTTAAAATCAATAAATTTATGATGACTGAAAATTTAAGTTCAGCCCTATTAATGGAACTGGAAAATCAATTCGGGGCACACAACTATCATCCCCTACCCGTAGTTCTGTCGCGTGGAGAAGGCGTATTTGTATGGGACGTTGAAGGCAAAAGATATTATGACTTTTTAAGTGCCTATTCAGCTGTAAATCAAGGACATTGCCATCCAAGAATTATCAATGCCCTTGTCGGACAGGCCCATCGTATCACGCTAACTTCCAGAGCCTTTTACAACGACCGTCTGGGTGTTTTTGAAGAATATGCCACCAAATATTTCGGTTACGACAAGATCCTGCCCATGAATTCAGGTGCCGAAGCTGTCGAAACGGCCATCAAGCTTTGCCGCAGATGGGGATATGATGTCAAAGGAATACCTGAAAATCAGGCTAAGATAATCGTTTGCAACGACAATTTCCATGGAAGGACTTCCACCATCATCTCTTTCTCAACCGATCCTACCTCCTACAAAGGTTTTGGCCCGTATATGCCCGGATTTATTCAAATTCCCTTCAACGATATTTCAGCACTCGAAAAGGTGATAAAAGCGAACGATATTGCCGGTTTCCTGGTTGAACCTATCCAGGGGGAAGCAGGTGTATTTGTCCCTGATGAAGGTTACTTAGCAGCCGCCTATCAGTTGTGTAAACAAAACAATGTGTTGTTTATCGGGGACGAGATACAGACAGGCATTGCCCGCACAGGAAAAATGCTATGCTGTGATTATGAACAGGTTCGCCCCGATATTCTTATTCTCGGAAAAGCTTTGTCCGGAGGAGTTCTTCCGGTTTCTGCCGTATTGGCTGATGATCCCATTATGCTGGTCATCAAGCCGGGAGAACATGGAAGTACTTTTGGAGGAAATCCTCTGGCCTGTTCGGTTGCCATCGAAGCCCTTCAGGTGGTGAAAGATGAAAATCTTGCAGAAAACGCATACCGCCTTGGTAAAATCTTCAGAAGTGAACTTGAAAAAATTAAATCTCCCATGATAAAAATCATCAGGGGAAAAGGTTTGTTGAATGCCATCGTGGTCAATCCGATGGAAAAAGGAGATGCATGGGATTTATGCCTTGCATTGAAAGAAAATGGCTTGCTGGCAAAACCCACTCATGGCGATAAAATCAGGTTTGCTCCACCCCTGGTCATTAACGAGGAACAAATACATGAGTGCGTGGCAATAATAGGAAAAACCTTAAAGCAGTTCGAATAAAAAACAATAACTTAATTTAAAAAATGAACAGTCTTAAAAACAGGAGCCTGGTATCCATAAATGATTTTTCAAAGGAGGAACAACTCCTGATATTGGATCAGGCAGCAGAATTTGAAAAAAACCCGCGTCAGCCGTTGCTAAACGGATATGTGATTGCATCCTTGTTTTTCGAACCGTCCACACGAACCCGTCTGAGTTTTGAAAGTGCCATTTCGATGCTTGGAGGCAGGATCATCGGTTTTAGTGAAGCAGGAACAAGCAGTGTTTCAAAAGGAGAATCCCTGAGAGACACCATCCGGACGGTCAATAATTACTGCGACCTGATAATCATGCGTCATCCCATTGACGGAAGTGCACGTTTTGCTTCGGAAGTTTCAAGGGTTCCGGTCGTGAATGCCGGTGACGGGGCTAATCAGCATCCTACTCAGACGCTACTGGACATGTACACTATCCGGCAAACGCAAAAACGCCTTGAAAATCTGAAGATCGGATTCGTTGGCGATCTGAAATACGGACGCACTGTCCACTCACTACTGATGGCGATGGCCAATTTCAACTGCGAATTTGCCTTTGTCTCTCCCCGGTTTCTGGCAATCCCACAGCAATATAAAGATAAAGTCAATGACCTTGGACTTAATTATTCTGAACACAACAACATTGGTGAAGTCATCAATGACGTGGATATACTATACATGACCCGAATTCAGCGGGAAAGATTTTCAGACCCTGCTGAATATGAAAAGGTGAAAAACTTCTATGAACTCAAACTTTCAGACCTTGAAAATGCCAAACCAGGTATGAAAGTGTTGCATCCCTTACCCCGTGTTAATGAAATCAATATTGAGGTAGATCAAACCGAAAAGGCCTATTATTTTGAACAGGCATTAAATGGTGTTTATGTTCGTCAGGCAATAATTTCAATGATTTTAGGAGTGGTATCATGAAAACAAATAAAATGAAAGAATTAATCGTCAATGCACTGGATAACGGAACCGTCATTGATCATATTCCATCGGCCAGTGTCATGCAGGTTGCACGTATCTTAAAGCTCGATGAATCAAAGTCCACTATCATCATGGGGATGAATATGGAAAGCAGTAAAATGGGCTCAAAAGGGATCATTAAAGTAAGAGAAACCTATTTCAAGCCCAATGAAATCAATAAAATCTCACTGGTAGCCCCTCAGGCCACGCTTACCATCATCGAAAATTATGATGTGAAAGAAAAAAGAATTGTTGAGGTACCTGATGAAATAGTAGGTCTGATACAATGCCCCAATGCAAAATGCATCACCAATCATGAAACAGTAACTACCCGGTTTCACGTGGTTAACAAATCTCCTGAGTTGAAGATGGAATGCCATTATTGTGAAAAAGTAATAGGAAAGGAAGATTTAAAATTCATTTAGCGTGTTTCACTATCTCTTCCATCAGTACTCTAAAAAATGGTGGGCATGGAGTTTTGCTTTGATTGTGCTTTTGGCAGGGATAGTTATTTGTTACATTAAAGCCCAAAGAATAACCGAAACAGTCACCGATTTATCTGTCTATTTTTTTTCAGGCTGGTTTTTTACTGAAGGAATGCCACTCTATGACCAATACTACAAAACTGTTCCTCCCTACCTTTATCTTCCTTTTATGGCCATGCTCTTTACTCCTTTAAATCTGGCCAAACCCGAAACAAGTGCATTTATTTTTAATCTTCTGAATCTTATTCTGATTTTTCTGGTTTTCAATACATTGTTTCATCTTTTGAGCAAAAAAAACACAGAAAAGCAAAAAATCCTTTTTCTGCTTTTTCTGGTGTTGATATTCTCTGCCCGTTATCTCTGGACCAACTTTGACCTTGGGCAAATCAACCTGTTGATAGTCTGGTTTATTTTGCTTGGTTATCAAAAAATGCTTGATAACAAAACTTTTCCAGCGACTGTTTTTTTTACGCTTGCTACCGGATTCAAAATTATTCCTGTCATTTTTCTTTTCTGGTTTTTTGTCCGCAAATTCAGTTTACGTCATCTGCTGATTTCAGCAGGCATTTTTATCATCCTGTTGCTTCTTCCTTTTCCTTTCAGGGGATATGAGCAAAGTATCCGCGATTTACATGATTTTTATACCCATGTCTTATACACCAACCTCCTTGATAATCAATTATTTTACAGGTTCACCAATCAAAGTCTTGACGCTGCCATCGGACGCCTTTTTTTGCCATCCGTTGGAGACAATCTGCATGTATTTCCCTATTTCCCTGTTAAGCCTGATATTGTCCCCATGATTGCTCTTTCCACCAAAATTTTGATTAGTATTCCTTTTTTACTTTTCATTTTCAGGCAGATAAAATCAAACAAAACCCTTTCCTTTTTTGAGCTCAGTCTTGTCTTTTTATTTATGCACATCGTTTCGAGCATTACCTGGAAAAATCACCTCGTCAGCATGACTGTGATTCTGATCCCGCTGTTTTACCTAATGTTATTTAACAAAAAACAGGTTAATATATGGTTTTTGATTATCATCTTATTGTTAATGACAATACTGAGTATGAGCGGCACTTCACTTGTCGGGCTAAAAATCGCTCAAATAGTCGGATCATACAGCCTCTATACCTTGTTATTATTAAGTCTTTACTTTTATTACCTTTACCTGCACTTTTTCAGACCACAATCATTTTCAGCTTGCTGATTATTTTTTAATTGAATTTTTAAACTTACTTTTGACGAATAAACGAAAGCGGGTTTAAAGCCCATTTATCAAATAATCAAGGTTTATGGTCATACTACAAGGTAATTTATCTCCCAAACTTCATGGGATAGGCGAAAGTATCTTTGCAACGATGACTAAGCTTTCAAATGAACATCAGGCACTTAATCTTTCACAGGGTTTTCCTGACTTTAACTGTCCTGCCAAATTGATTGAACTCGTCAATCATTACATGAACAAAGGGTTCAACCAGTATGCACCCATGCCAGGCCTGCCACGCCTGAAAGAAAAAATTGCTGAAAAGACAGAAAAAGTTTATGAGGCTGTTTACGATCCCGATAAAGAAATTACGATTACTGCCGGAGCTACCCAGGCACTCTTTACGGCTATTTCTGCTTTTGTCAAGGAAAAAGACGAAGTCATTATCTTTGAGCCGGCTTACGACTCTTATCTGCCAGCTATTTTATTGAATAAAGGCGTTCCGAAATATGTTAAAATGTCGCTTCCGGACTATAAAATCAACTGGAGCGAAGTAAAAAAACTTATTTCTTACAAAACCAAAATGATTATCCTCAATACGCCTCATAATCCTACCGGTTCAATCCTGACAGAAAATGACATCACTGAGTTGGAAAAAATCGTTAATAACAGGGATATTATTATTCTGAGCGATGAGGTATATGAGCACATTATCTTTGATGGACACAGGCATGAAAGCATTACTCGTTATCCATCATTAAGAGACAAATCACTGATCATCAGCTCTTTCGGAAAAACATATCATACGACTGGCTGGAAAATGGGTTATGTGCTTGCTCCGCCCGAACTAACCGAAGAATTCAGAAAAATCCATCAGTTTGTCGTTTTTGCTGTCAATACACCCATTCAACATGCCTATGCTGATTTTCTCAGCAACGAAGAGCATTATTTCGAGCTCAATGAATTTTATCAGAAAAAAAGGGATATTTTTCTGGAAGGCATTCAGGCATCCCGTTTTACTCCCATTCCATGTTCCGGAACCTATTTTCAATGCCTGAGCTATGAAAATATTTCAGAAAAAGGGGATTTTGATTTTGCAGTTGAGCTTACTGAAAAATATAAACTTGCTTCCATTCCGGTCAGTGTTTTTTATCATAGCCGTGATGACCACAAGGTACTGCGTTTTTGTTTTGCAAAATCAGAAGACACACTTAAAAAAGCTGCTGAAATACTATGCAAAATCTGACATTTTCACTGATTCAGTTTGATCAGGCATGGGAGGACAAAAAAGCTAATATCAGCAAAATAGAGCGTTTCATTAAAGAATATGTCCCGCATGAGACTGATGTTATTGTTTTACCTGAAATGTTTACAACTGGATTCAGCATGAAGCCGTCTGCACTGGCCGAAGCTCCCGATGGTGAATCATTTCACTGGATGAAACAAACAGCTTCAGCATTAAATAAAGCACTCTGCGGCAGCCTGATTATCAAAGAAAAGGGGAAATATTACAACCGTTTTTACTTCATTCAACCTGACGGCAATTATTACTGCTACAACAAAAGACATCTCTTTACAATGGCCGGAGAACATCATCAGTACACAGCCGGTAAGGAAAAACTCGTCTTTGTGTACAAAGATTTCCGTATCTGTCCGATGATCTGTTTCGACCTGCGTTTTCCGGCATGGAACAGAAATCTTGAAGATTATGACGTTTTGCTGATCGTTGCCAACTGGCCGGAAAAAAGAATTGCACACTGGGATCCCCTCATCATAGCCAGAGCGATTGAAAATCAATCTTATGTGGTAGCAGTTAACCGTGTCGGGCCCGATGGAAATGGTACACCTCACAACGGACACAGCATGGCAGTTGATCCGATGGGGAAAATTATTGCTTTTGCTGCTCATCATGAAACTGTACTGACATTTTCCATACAAAAAGATACCATCGAAACCACCAGAAAAAACCTGCCTTTTCTCCACGAAAGAGACAACTTTTTAATGAAAGATTAAAAATTTTACTTTTGGATACACAATGGTATTAATGATTTGTCTTTCACTTAAATAAAAAAACAATGAGAAGAAAAAGTTTCATTCTGGTTTGCATTTTATTTGCCGGAAGCCTGCTCCCTGCTCACCTGAAGGCACAAGGCTCAAAATCCCCGAAATTGTTTAAAAAGGAATGTGTGCTGTTGTATGAAGTCAACTTTGATAACCGCAACTACCTGTTTAACATCAGGATTGATGAAAATTCAAAAAAAGGTCTCATTTTCGACTGGTTCATGACATCAAACTCAGGAATGTCAGGAAAGGTCAAGGTTGCTCCCGAAGCACTTCAATCGGCCACATCCTATCTGAATTACTTCAACTTTAAATCGGATTATGTGCTGAATGATAAAAGCTGTGTCTGGCTGGCAAAAGATGTTTTTCAAAAACTCAAAGCAGGTGAAAAAGTTTCACTCGACTTAGGTGAAGGCCTGACAGCTGATTTTCAACTGGTTAAAGATAAAACCAGCTATCTGGTACCCGTATCTGTCAGGTACGGGGATATTTATGGTGTCAGTGCCATCAGGATAGAAGCTGAAAATGGTAAATATTTCATGTATATCCTTGACAATCCGGAAGATCCGGTAATTCTCTATATGGATCTGAACAGCTGGTATGTACGCCTGATCGGAATAATGTAAAAAAAACTGATATTTTTCATTACAGTTGTAACTTGCACCTTAATTTTTTTTCTTAAAAGGTGAGTAATGAAAAGTATTTTTATTGCCTTTAAAAAGTTAGTTGTCATTTGCTTACTGACGCCTTTCATTTTATTCAGTCTGAATGCACAGGATTTAAATCCCTCACAGCAGCCTCATCTGAAGGGTTACTGGAAGTTTCAGAATGCTTCAAACCTGACTAAAGCAACTGTGGGCAATGACCTTATTCTGGTCGGAAATCATCAGTGGGTAAACGGTCCTCAGTCCGGTGATACAGCGAGCAGGATTGCCATTGGAAGTTATTATAAATGTTACCATCAGATAGCTGCAAACGGAGGTGGTAACATGGTCAACCGCTATACACTGATGTATGATTTCAAAATTTTAAG
>JAAYUY010000167.1 GCA_012517435.1 Sphingobacteriales bacterium
AAAAAAAGTTTCAATTTTATTCAAAATAAGTTTTTATAGCGTTGCACGACTATTGTTTCATTCAGCAGTTTTTCGATAGCTTCTGAATTATTGATTTTTTGATTTTTATCGTAACTCCAGTCCTCTTCATCAATGGTTTTCAGGGAAATTCCATTACTCCTTAAATATCGGGTCAGTGAACTTTCAGAATGCATGATAATATCGCCTCCTGAAAATAACAGATAGGCAATATTGGTATATGCCTGTGAACGTTTATGATTGAAAATAAAACACTTACATCTTTTAAGCAGTTCGTCATATTCTTCTTTTGGCATAAATTCAGTTAATGGGATGAAACGTTCTGCAAACAACTCCCTACCTTTTTTTATTACAAATTTTGCATAGTCTTTATGTCCAGCATAAGATAAGGGACACATAATGGATGAAAATTCTATCCCTCGCCTTTTAATCTCAAATAATGCAGAAATATGATTATTTGACTCATCAGCTGAATTTCCAAGCCAAATAATGTCTTTTTGATAATCTGTTAACAAAACAAGCTTGTCTTCTTTTCTCGTAAAATCATCTAAACTGCCATAATTAAATTCCAGCCACTTTGCATTAAATCCCGTCACTTCCTTGATTATTTCATAATCTTCTTCTGAATAATGACAAAAATAATCAACCTTTTGAATTGCCTGTAAATGCTTTTTCACCCGATTTTTCCAATGATAGGTTAACATAAAATGCGTTAAATCATATTTTAAAAGCAAGTAAGGATGATTTTTCAGGCAATATTTTAATGAATATTCATCAAAATTCCTTTTTAATAGCATTGGTAAATTAAAGCCATCAGAACCCCAAAAAACCCAGAATATTTCTATATTTTCAGGAAGAGATAAAACAAAATCAGCCAATCGGGAATTGAAATAGTGTATATATATCCTACTGAATTTCAAAGACTTGATAAATTCCCAAAATTCTCTCGAATATAAGCTGAACACATAAACATTTTCAGATTTGACAAACCGAAGGTTTTGACTGTCATTATAAATCAAATAAATATTCTCTACCTGATTGAAATTTTTTCTTTGCCGATTAATAAATGAATCAATAAATTTATCGTCATGAGAAATATGAAGAAACATGGTTACGACTTAATTTTTGCAGGGATTCCAATTGCCGTTACATGATCAGGTAAATTGGTTGTAACCACAGCTCCTGCCCCAATCCTGACATCTGAACCAATTGTGATACCCGGTAAAATGACGACACCAGTGCCTACAAATGTATTTGCTCCTATTTTAACATTACCTGAAACATGGACACCAGGGCACAACTCAACATAATCTTCCAGTATCGAATCATGTCCGATTGTGCAATTTAAATTAATGAGGCAGCCCTTCCCAAAAAAAATATCATTTGTTATATTAACTCCTCCGCATACGACAACACCAGGTTTAAAAGTAACACCAAAATGTCCGACATTGGCATGTTTCGAAATATGAGTAACTAATTCTCCTCCAATTGATTCAAATTTTTCAGCAAGTAATTTTCGTATTTCAGGATTCCCGACTCCAAGACAAAACCTGTTATCTTTCCTGAATTCCTCCGCTGCTTCTTCCATATTTTTCAATACCCTGTAATTCTTATATAGTATTTCCGGTACATCTGGATTCACATCATCATAAAAACAAATATATTCGTTCGGGTTATTTGTATATATTACCTCAAATAACTCCTTCGCAAATCCTTTGGCACCAATAATTAACATTTTGCAAACTTTTTAATGTTTAATGTTACAGTTTCAACAATATTATCATCTAAGTCATAGTATAACGGCAGACACAACACCCTCCCTGCAATATCCTCTGAAACCGGACACGCCTGATAATCAATGAATGGCAAGGTATTAAGGGATGGATAAAAGTAGCGTCTGCAAAAGATTTGTTCTTCTGCCAATGATTTCATGGTCTGAAGCAACTGATTTTCATTCGGAAAAACAACCGGGAAATATGCATAGTTATATTTCAGTTTTTCCGGGACAGATGGATATTGTAGCGGCAAGTCTCGTAAATGTTCATGATACTTTTCTGAAATTGCCTTTCTGCTGTTGATAATATTTTCAGTCTCCGGTAAATTACATAAGCCCATTGCAGCATGAAACTCGCTGTTTTTTGCATTAATACCCATGCTGAAATATTGGTCGTAATAATGTCCGAACTGCCTGTAATGGGTAAGTATCTCCGCCAGCTCATCATTTTCTGTGCAAATGCACCCGCCTTCTACCGTATGAAAAATTTTGGTTGCATGAAAACTACAGGTCGAAATGTCGCCAAAAGATAGTAGTGATTTGCCATTTATTTCACAACCGAAAGCATGAGCAGCATCATAAATGACTTTCAGGTTGTATTTCTGAGCAATTTTTTCAATGGCATCCACATCACATGGATAGCCATATACATGGGTAATCAGAATCGCTACGGTATTAGCGGTAATTTTTCTTTCAATATCCTGAGGATCAGCACAAAAAGTATTTCTATCTATATCTGCAAAGACAGGTTTACATCCCTCCCAAAGTATGGCATTCAGGGTAGCGACATAGGAAAATGGTGTAGTGATTATTTCTCCTTTCAGCTTCAGGGCTTTGATGGCCATCATCAGGGGTAAAGTTCCGTTTGCTGTATAAATCAGGTTCTTCACTCCAAGAAAGTCTTTTAATTTTTGCTCCAGTTCCTGCACCAGTTCTCCGTTGTTGGTAATCCACGCTTTATCCCATGCCCTTTTCAGGACACTGATATATTTATCAAAATCGGGCAGGAATGTCTTTGTTACTTGGATCATATTTTTAATTAAATCAATTGAAATAATAAGATTTTAAGCATTAATTTCTTTTACAAATTAAGCTAAATTAAAAGGATTTATCTTCAGTTTAACACTAAAAACTTTCTCAGGATATTGTGGTGATTCAAGAAAATCAGCTTTGAGTGCTTTTTTCGTATAAATGGCATGCAATGAATTGGTAATGCGGTAAATATATTTGTGTTCTTGCTCAGGTATGGCATCCAATATAGCGGAAAGCACTTCCCAATTGGTTTTTTCATAGCTTTTTCCACAGTCGTGCCACAGAATGACAGAGTCCTCATCCCTTAACAAGGAAAGAACTTTCCTTGTATCATTCAAAACACCCTGGTAGCTATGGTCCCCGTCAATGAAAATGACATCAAATTTTAGCCCAAGTGTATCATAATCAAATGTTTGAGAGTCTGCTTCCACATGTATGATGTTGGGAATATTGCGGGTAAACATCCGGGTAACTTTCGCAGCACGCTCACCCCATATTCGTCTGACTTCATCATCCGGCAAACTGACTGAAACACATGTTTTAGCCACCTGCGAGGCATTAAAAAGGCTTTCTCCCCGCCAGCTACCTATTTCAAGATAATGACAGTCAGGATATTGCCGGCACAAACTTTTGATGACTGCTATATCTGTAATCCTGCTTGTTTCATCCAGATAGGTATAGCTTTCTATCGTCTCCTCAGCCTGAGGGATTAATTCTCTGATATCAATAAAAGGTAAGCCTGTTGGCTGAATATTATTATATTTCCTGAGAGTGTCCCTTTTCCTGATTTCTTCACTTAATAGCATTTTTATGGGGTAAATGCTGTTTTTCAATACCTTTGACTTAGTGAGCGAGTTCCAAATTAATCCGATGATATTTTGTTTCATCTCCTGTTAAATTTGTTTAAAATGAATGTTTTTAATCGTTTATAGCTGTCTTTCAGAAGAAGGTCAATATCTTCTGAAACATTTAACAATATGGTCAAAGACAGAAATACTACTGATACTGATATAGTTTTAAAAATAATATCGACCCAGACTACTGAAATGGAAGGGAGCAGGGAAAACAAACCAAATGTAAACAAGAAAACACCAGTAGCCTTAAATAAATTCAGGTTAAACGGATGGATTTTGAGCTTTAACCAGATATATCCGACTTTCAGGAAATTGTGAAGTAATACAGATAGCAGAATAGAAACAGCAGCTCCCTTTATTCCCAAAACCTTTATCAGTATAATATTGGATGTGATAAGAAACACCAGTGTCAGGCTACTGCTAAACATCATGAACGAATAATAATTCGAAAGTAAAATTATTGAACTGCTGTTTATACAAATGGCATCGATCAATTTGGTTATACCTATTAATAAAATAATAATTTTGCCTTTGCTATATTCTTCCGGCATATACGATAAAAAGCTATCAGCATTATACCAAATCACTAAAAAGAGAAATGAGGCAGCGATAAACTGATTTAATGAAGCTTTGTGATAAACTTCTCTGATTTTTTCAGTGTCGTTCTTCTTAAACGATTCGCTGAAAAAAGTTCCGCTAATGCTGTTAATCGCATTAACAGGCATAGAAATTACGCTTGCCATCAGTGAGGTAACAGAATAAATACCTGCAGCACCCAGTCCACTCATGGCAGCAACAAACACTTTATCTACTTCAAGAATAGCCCGGTGGACCAACAGCGTCACGTAAGTAAAAGAAACATAATTCTTTATCTGCTTAAGCAAGGGTTTTGTTAAAAAAGAAAAATCGGGTTTCAGATAGAGTTCACCAATAATTTTCAAATAAAAGAGCATCATCACGGCTGCAAGCGCATAAGTACCGGAAAAAATCAATAAAAACTGATTGATGCTGACCACTTTAAAATAGTACAGCAACACGGCCCCGAGTGCAAAAAGCCTGATATAAATCTCCTTAACGATTGTAGAAAAAATGATTTTATAAAGCATCCGCAGGTATGCTTCAAATACAGTGATATAAACCAAAGCAATGGCAATGGGGAATGCATACAAAAACTTTTGAGAAAATAGTGGAGACTGCTCATTATACCATTGAACAATGAAAGGCCTAAAAATCATGAGTAAGATAAAAACTACGACAAATCCCGTTGAAGTTATCAGGATAGCCATCATCAAAAAACCATGATGTCCTTTTTCCTTATTTCTGAAATATGGGAAAAATCTTCCTGTTGCTGTTTGAATGCTAAGCTGGGAAAGTTCAGAAACGATACCGGCAAAAGATTGTAAAACCCTGATCAATCCAACTATTGCAGCTGGTAAAAGGTTAGTAAAGATAAACGTCTGGCTGATGAATCCAATTGCAATCCCAATATAGGAAAATAAGGTACTTCTGATACTTTCTTTTCTGACTATTCCCATCCAATCAGGAATTGATTAAAAAAATTGACTACAAAGTTCGTTGTTTTTACGCCATGTATATCACTTTTAATCCCTTTTAAAAATCTTATAAAAAAATAAGTATAATTTATTAATTCCACAAAATATTGATTTTCAATTCATTTTAAAAAAATAAATTTTCCTCAATTTGCATTTTAACAGATTAAAAATTTTTTTTTAAAATTAGTACGTATGAATAATTTTCTTTGTATAATTGTGTCGCTAAAAAATAACCTAAGTGATATGAGTTTTGAAATTTCACGGGTGTATTTCGTTTTTAATTTTGGGTTGAATTTCTGTTCAGAAATTATAATTTTTATTAAACAATTTTAATAACCTAAAAACGTAAGCCTATGAGGAAATTTACAATTTTGCTTGCACTCTTGTGTCTTTTCGGAGTGCTTGCTGTTAATGCCCAGAAACGGGTAATTACCGGTAAGGTTACTGCTGCTGAAGACAACTCAGCACTCCCTGGTGTAACAGTACTGGTAAAAGGGACTACAATCGGAACGGTAACAGATGTTAAAGGAGAATATCAGATTACAGTTCCTGAAAAGTCCAACACTTTGGTGTTTTCTTTCATCGGTAGAAAAACTGTTGAAGTTGCAATTGGAAGCAATTACAATATCAGCATTGCCATGGAAGAGGACATTCTGAAGATTGATGAAGTGGTGGTAACAGCCATTGGTATTTCAAGGGAAGCCAAAGCTTTGGGGTATTCTGTCCAGAACATTGGCAATGAAGTTCTTGAAAAAGCACAAACCCCAAACTTTATCAACTCCCTTAATGGTAGGGTTGCCGGTCTTCAGGTAGTTAATTCTTCCGGTGCAGCTGGTAGCTCAGCTTATATGACCATTCGTGGTGCTGCCTCCATCACCGGGAACAACCAACCTCTGATCGTTATTGATGGTGTTCCCATTGACAATGGTGGCGGGGTAGGTGATGTTGACGGTGTTGCTCTTTCTAACAGAGGAATTGACATCAACCCTGATGACATTGCTTCCATTGCAGTATTAAAGGGTGGTGCTGCCGTTGCACTTTATGGTTTAAGAGCTGCAAATGGTGCCATTATCATTACTACCAAAAAAGGTGGTTCATCAACTGGAAAAAAAGTTTCAGTTTCATGGAACTCCTCAATTTCTTTTGAAAAAGTCAACAAGCTTCCTGAACTCCAGACCAAATACGGACAGGGAAGAAATGGAAAATGGATGTCAGGCAACTCAGCTTCATGGGGTCCGCTACTCGACACCTGTGCCTATTCAAAAGACCCAAGTGTATGGTTGAATCCTGATTTTGACGTGGATGGTGCTATAGTCGGACAACATAATCCTTTAGCCGATCCTGCCCTCGGCAAAATCAAAACCTATAACCACTACGATTTCTTTGAGCAGGGTAATACTTTCAATAATTCAGTCAACATTGCCGGAGGAAGTGATGTTTCCACCTATTACCTTTCATTTTCAGACATGACTCAGAAAGGTGTGATCCCCAACAATAAATTCAAGAAAAACACCTTTAAAATGACAGGTGAAACAAAAATCAACGACCACTTTAAAGTCAGCGGGAGTACTCAATATCTGACCAACAGAGGCGACAGAATCCAACAGGGATCTAATGTTTCTGGTGTGATGCTTGGTTTATTGAGAACTCCTCCGACATTTGATAATGCTGCCGGTTACGAGTTCCCTGACGGCACTCAAAGGACTTACCGCCTGGGTGGAGGTTATGACAATCCATACTGGACAGCTAACAACAATAAATATACTGATAATGTTGACCGTATGATTGGTCATTTCCAACTGGATTATCTGATCAGCGACTGGATTACCATTACCTACAGACTTGGTGCTGATTTTTACAACCAGAGATGGAAGGATTATTTTGCCATCAATTCAAGAGCATTTCCTGCAGGACGTGTAACCGTTTCACAGTTCCTGTCAAGAGATTACAACTCCGATCTTTTGATTAACTTCAGGAAAAAACTGGCCAACGACCTGGAAATGAATTTCACTTTGGGACATAACATGTCGCAGCTTTACAGCTATCAGTTAAGTACAACAGCTGACGGACTGGATTTGCCAAAGTATTACAATCTTAATAACTCTTCAAACATTACCAGCTTTGAAAGCACATACCTGGTACGCAGGGCAGCCATTTTCGGAGACCTTGGTTTTGCTTACAAGAGCTTCTTATTCCTGAATATTACAGGCAGAAATGACTGGTCAACCACACTTCCTGCCGATAACAATTCGTTCTTCTATCCTTCATTTAGTGCCGGTTTTGTATTCACCGAACTCGATGCACTCAAATCAATTGAAAACATTCTTCCATTTGGTAAAATCAGAGCATCTTATGCCATTGTTGCTCTTGATGCAACTGCTTACAACACTGTTACACCTTATGTTCAGGCAGCCGCAGGTGACGGATGGACGAATGGAATTATTTTCCCGTTTATGGGTTACACAGGCTTCACCCTGAGTGACGGAATGGGCAACTCCACTCTTGTACCTGAAAAAACAAGAACCTGGGAAGTCGGTGCCGACCTGAAATTTGTCAAAAACAGACTCGGACTCGACATTTCTTACTTCAACAACTACGGTACAAACTTACTGCTGCCTGTTACCATTGCAAATTCAACAGGATTTGCCAGTTTCTACCAGAATGCTGCTGAAATGAGTTCAAAAGGTATTGAAATTGTAGGTTATGTTACACCTATCAAAAAAGATTTCCAGTGGGATATTCAGGTTAACTTCTCCAAAATCAATAACGTAGTTGAAAAGCTTGCCGAAGGAGTTGATAATCTTTTCCTTGGTGGCTTTGTTGACCCACAGATCAGGGCAGTTGCCGGTGAACCCTACAGAAGCATTTATGGCTACGACTGGTTAAGAGATTCCTTAGGAAATGTGCTGATTGATGCCGATACCACCAGCCCAACTTATGGATTCCCTATCGGTGATTATTCCTCCATGAAATCCATTGGAAAAGTTGACCCTGATTGGACTATGGGTATCACCAACAGTTTCACCTATAAAGGCTTTACATTAAGCTTCCTCTGGGACATTAAGAAAGGTGGCCTGATGTGGAATGGTACAAGAGGTGCCCTCTACTATTTTGGAACACATAAAGACACTGAAACCCGTAATCCTGAAGATGAATTTGTATTTGAAGGTGTAAAAGCTCAGTGGGATGTCAACGGTAACCTGGTTTCAACCGGTGAAACAAATGACATCAAGGTGGTTAAAGACATTAACTGGTATTTCTATGGAGAAGGAAGTGGATTTACCGGCCCAACCATTGATTTCATCGAAAATTCAGGCTGGGTTCGTTTAAGAGATCTTTACTTCGGTTATCAGTTTGCTCCGAAAATCCTCGACAAAACCTTCGTTAGAGACCTCACCCTTTACTTCTATGGAAGAAATCTCCTGCTGTTCACCGATTATAAAGGAATTGATCCTGAAACCAACCTGCTTGGTGCTTCAAATGCTCAGGGTATGGATTATTTCAACATGCCTGGTACCAAGAGCTGGGGATTCGGTTTAAAAGCAGGTTTTTAACAGTTAATTATGGTTAAACTTTTAAAGAGAATGAAAATGAAACGAAATATCAGATTTTTAGCCTTGTTGATGATTGCAGGTTTCCTTTCCACTTCCTGTAATAAGTGGATCGATCCCGACATCAACATTAACCCTGATGCTCCGTCAACGGTAACTATGGCCACACTATTACCATCTATCATGGCAAATGTCGGCTACACCACTGTCGGAGGAACAGATGTAAATATGCCCACAGCCATTTGGATTCAGCAACTCGCTGGTATTGACCGTCAGGCTGCTGCTTATGACAACTATGATTTCAAGGCAGGCGACTGCAACAACCTCTGGAACTCCAATTATTCTTCTACTATGATGGATATCAAACAGTTCATTGAACTTGCCAATGCAAAAAATTCTCCCTACAACAGAGGAATAGGTAAAGTGTTAATGGCTATTTCCTTAGGTATGACCACAGACCTCTGGGGTGATATCCCTTATACCGAAGCATTCCAGGGAGCTGATAACCTTGCCCCTGTCTTCGATAATCAGCAAGCCGTCTATACCACTATTCAAACTCTTCTGGATGAAGCCATTGCTGACTTCGAAAAACCGGAAAGTGAAAATGAAGTGGATGTCGTTGGCGACCTTATTTATGATGGAGATGTTGACCTATGGAAAGAAGCAGCCTATGGCCTTAAAGCAAGATATGCCATCCATTTAAGTGAAGTGAACGGAAACAGTGCATATACTACTGCTTTTGGCTTTATTGACAAAGCTATTTCCTCCAATGCCAACACCTTTCAGATTCCATTTGATGCTACCCCAACTGGAGCTAACCCTTTATCTCAGTATGTTGAACAAAGAGGCGATATCAGAATGGGTAAATTCTTTATTGACCTTTTAAAAACCACCAATGATCCGAGAATTGCTGTTTATGCAGCACAGGTTGGTGGTGATTATGTAGGCTCAGGGCCTGGCGAAGGAAATGCAAGTGCATCCAATCTGGGAGATGCAGTCATTGCTCAGGACGCACCTGTTATTCTGATGTCTTATCCTGAAGTGTTGTTCATCAAAGCTGAATGCGACTATAAACTCGGACGTGAAAATGATGCAAAAGGCTCATTGAAAGATGCTGTAGCCGCTTCGCTGGATTACTGGGGCGTCAATAATCCTACATGGAAAACTGCATTTGATGCTGTCATTGATGGCCTTAGCGGTGCCAATCTCTACAAAGCCATTGTTCTTCAGAAATATATTGCCCTGTTCTACCAGCTCGAAGCTTACAACGACTGGAGAAGAACAAACAATGAAATCGGACTTGTCAAGAACCAGTTTGTTCCTACAGCTATTCCCAACAGGTATCCTTATCCTCAGGAAGAAATGAGCTTTAACAAGAATTGCCCGAAAAACGTTTTGATCAGCGATAAAATCTGGTGGGATAAATAATAAACCTCCAAATACTTGTAAAAAGCCGCCTTCGGGCGGCTTTTTTTTTAGTACTGGTTTTCATAAACTTTATACTCAATAAAATAATTTTCCATTAAACTGTAACATATAAAAACTTCATCCGTCTGAATAGAAAAACAAAACAAAAAAACTTAAAAGAAAAAATGATGAAAAAGTTAATTTTACTTGCATTTTTAGTCATGCTGGTCAGCGTATCAAACACTGAAGCAAAAGACAAAAAAAACAAAAGCAATGAAGCCAACACTGAAATGAAGTTCAAACAAACCATCATACAAAAAATCAAATATCCGACTTTTGCTTCCGAGCAAAAACTTGAAGGAGATGTGTTTGTGAGCTTTGAGGTCAACAAAGACGGAAGAATCAATGTATTGCAGTCCAACTCAACCAATCTTCAGCTTGAAACCTATGTGATTGAAAAACTTAATGAGCTGAATTATCCTTTTGAGGACGTAACCGAAGCAAAAATATACAACATGAAATTCTCATTCAGGCTTTATTAAAAATCACACTCATTTAGGTTAGTTTTTTAGCGTCACCCGGATACCAGCTCTCAGGTTGTCCGGGTTTTTTATTTGTTTTTATTTAATCGATTTCAATAACTTCGCTGGCAAAATTTAACAGTAAAAATCAAAATTATGCCTGATTTATCAAAGAAAGCGATAGAAATGCCGGCTTCCCCTATCAGGAAACTCGTTCCCTTCAGCGAAGCTGCTCAGAAAAGAGGTATTAAAATTTATCATCTCAATATAGGACAGCCGGATATTGAAACCCCTGAAGAATATTGGACTGCAGTCAGAAATTTTTCAAATAAAGTCCTGGAGTATTCACATTCTGCCGGTAACGAATCGTACAGAAGAAAACTGGCTGAATATTACAAAAGCTATCAGATCAATGTAGAATACAGCGATATTCTTATAACTACAGGTGGAAGTGAAGCCGTTTTATTCGGCTTTTATGCCTGTATGAATCCGGGAGATGAAGTCATCATTCCTGAACCATTCTACACCAACTACAATGCCTTTGCTATCATGGCTGGTGTTAAGATCAGACCTATCACTGCCTATATTGAAAATGGTTTTGCACTTCCCCCCATCAGTGAATTTGAAAAGTTGATCACACCCAAAACAAAGGCCATACTTATTTGCAATCCCAATAATCCTACCGGTTATCTTTACTCAAAAGAGGAACTTGAACAACTCAGAGAGCTCGCCCTAAAATATGACCTTTTTCTTTTTGCCGATGAAGTATATCGTGAAATGGTATATGATGGGCAAAATCATACCTCGATCCTAACCTTACCGGGATTAGAAAAGCATGCTGTTGTATTTGACTCTATATCAAAAAGATACAGCGCATGTGGTGCCCGTGTGGGAGCTATTGTTTCCAAAAACAGGGAATTGATGGCCTCAGTCCTGAAATTCGGGCAGGCCAGGTTGTGCCCTCCTACTCTCGATCAGGCCGGTGCTGAAGCTTCGATTGATGTTCCTCCTGCTTATTTTGAAAATATTATTGAAGAATACTCTTCCAGAAGAAATCTTATGGTTGAGGCTTTAAATAAAATGGAAGGTGTTATATGTCCAAAACCGGGCGGAGCTTTTTATGCCATCGTCAGGCTGCCGGTTGATGATTCAGAAAAATTCTGTCAGTGGATGCTTGAATCATTTAATTATCAGGGACAGACCGTAATGATGGCACCTGCTCCGGGTTTTTATGCAACACCAGGTTGTGGAAAAAATGAAGTCAGAATTGCTTATGTATTGAAAAAAGAAAACCTTGAGAAGGCTATGATTTGCCTCGAACAGGCATTGCTTCAGTACCCCGGAAGAACCATCTGATTATCGGGCAGTTTGATAACTTTCACACAATCAGTCTTTTTTATAAGTCAACTAAGTGTATTTTTAATAAAAGCCTTTTTTAAAAGGTATTTCTGATGGCTTCAATTGGATCAAGATGAGAAGCCTGATAAGAGGGGATAAAACCTGCCACTACTCCGATAAAAGTAGAGAGGCCTATTCCTATTAATATATTGTTGACTGAAAGAAATAGCGTAATATCGTCCTGAAGTTGATTGGCAATGAAAATTAAAATGATCACCAGTAAAAGCCCGATTAAACCACCAATCAGGCATAAAATAACAGATTCTCCCAAAAACTGAGCAAGAATAAAATATCTTGGAGCACCCAGGGCTTTCTCAATTCCTATTAAAAAAGTCCGTTCTTTTACAGAAACAAACATAATGTTGGCGGTCCCGAATCCTCCGACCAAAATAGAGAACGCTGCAATAATCCATCCCATCAGGCTCAGGCTTCTGAATATATCATTCAGTTTTTCACTGATAAAACTTGCTCTGTTCAAGGCAAAATTATCCTCATCTGAGGGTTGCAGCCTTCGGATTGAACGCATTATCCCCCTGATTTCATCTTCAAAATCCTCAATTTCAATATTTCCTTTACTTTTTGCCTTTATTGTTGCATCGAGATTTTTGGTATTTGAACCAAATAACTGACGTGCATTGGTAATGGGGATAAAAACAAGATTATCAGTATCATCAAAACTTAAGCCTCCTCCCTTTTTCTCAAGCACACCAATGACAACATATTTTTTATTTAAGAGTTTTACCGTTTTTCCAATCGGATTTTCATCAGGGAATAATAGCTCTGCAATCCTGCTACCGAGAATTATTTTGGAAGATGCAGTAATTACTTCATTTTCAGTAAAAAATCTCCCTTCCTGTATTTTCATTTCCGACATAACAGGATAGTTAAAAGTTACAGCTGCAATATAGATATTTTTGACCTGATTGTCGGCTGAAGCGATTGTTTTACCATAAATACCCATCACCATAGCCACCGATTCGCTGCTAACTGACTTTTTCTCAAGTAACTGATATTCATTGTATGAGACTTCAGGCCTGTTGACAAATTTCCACCATGGATAATCGTTTTGAAACAGCCAAGGCCATTTCTGGATATATACAATGTCGCCTCCAAGTTGATTGACTGAATTTCTGATGTTTTTATTCAGGGAACTTATAAAAGACAAGATGGAAATTATCGTAAAGATACCGATAATAATGGCAAGCATGGAAAGCAAAGTCCTTAAAAGATTATTTCTCAGATTGCTGATAGCAAATGAGAAACTTTCTTTCAGAATGGCAACTATTTGAGACCATCGTGGCATTTTTACCTATTACATCACATCTTAATGAAAGTACAAATGTACTCTACTTTTGTCAGTGTAACAGACTATTACCACACAATCTTTAGACTTTTGAACAGAAAAAATTCAGTAAATATTTTTAATATTCCTGCAACAGATTTTAAAATGTTATTATAACTTTGCAGTTCAAAAAAAATATTGAAATGGCAAAATTATCACAATTTTCATTCAATCTTCCTGAGAATTTAATTGCGGATAAACCAGCTATCTACAGGGATGAATCCCGTTTAATGGTTGTCAACAGAAAAGATGGCTCCATCGAACACAGGATTTTTAAAGAAATAGTCGAGTATTTTGATGAAGGTGATATATTTGTTTTTAACAACTCCAAAGTATTTCCTGCAAGGCTTTATGGTATAAAAGAAAAGACAGGCGCCAAAATTGAAGTTTTTTTACTTCGGGAATTAAATAAAGATCTGCTGCTTTGGGATGTTATAGTTGATCCGGCCAGAAAAGTAAGGATAGGAAATAAGCTTATTTTTGAAAAAGAAGATGTCCCCACGCTTGTGGCAGAAGTTATAGACAATACCACCAGTAAAGGCCGAACCATCAGGTTTTATTATGACGGAAGTTATGAAGAATTCCATTATGTCTTGTACAGGATGGGAACAACACCCTTACCTAAATATATCAAGAGAGAACCAGTTCCTGAAGATGAATATGATTATCAGACTATTTTTGCCAAATATAAAGGCTCGATAGCAGCTCCGGCAGCCGGTCTTCATTTCAGCAAAGAAGTTTTAAAATGGTTTGAAATAAAAGGAATATTGACCACCGACATTACTCTACACATCGGAATGGCATCCTTTAAACCAATCGAAGTTGAAGACTTATCAAAACACAGGATTGAATCGGAAAATTTCATTATCACTCCCGAAAGCGCTAAAGCAATAAACGAAGTCAAAAGAGCAAGAAAAAGGATATGTTCTGTTGGAACATCCACCCTCAGGGCTCTGGAATCTTCGGTTTCAACAAAAGATGAAGTATTACCTACAGAAGGCTGGAGCGAAAAATTCTTTTACCCACCCTATCAGTTCAGAATTGCCAATTCATTAATTACCAATTTTCATTATCCGCAATCGCCTTTCTATATTGCCACATGCACTTTTGGCGGGATGGAATTAATTCAGGAGGCTTATCAGATTGCCATTCAGGAAAAATACCGTTTTCTTGACTATGGCGATGTCATGCTGATTTTATAAGTAATTCAGTTTGCAATTCTTTGTTTTGAAAACTTAAATTTTTTTTTGCCAACATAAAATTTGTTCTACATTTGCACTTCCTAAAAAAGTTAGGAGAAAAGGAGGAAATTAAAAATAATGGAAGAAAATATTCAAGAACTCGAGAAAAATGAACAAGAAAAAAACGAATTAACACAAAACGAAAACACTACTCCCGAAAATCCGGAAATTACTGAAACCCCACAGGAACAAGACGTTCCACAGCCAGCCGAAACTCCGGAAATTACTGATACTGAATCTGAGGAAACTGAACCTGACCTGATTGGGGAGGATACTGAAGAGGAAGAATTTGATTCAGATGAAGAACCTGAAAGTGATTCATTTACAGAAGAATATCAGGAGGATATTTCAGAAGAAATGGTCAATCTTGAGGATATTCCGGAAGACGAAATTTATATTCCAAGAGAAACCGATACAGAACCCATTCACGAAGAAGCAGAAGGAGAAGATGTTGACATCAAGGAAATGAAAGCCGCTACTTTCGACTGGGTCAGTCTGGAAGAAACCGAGGAACAGATTTCTGAAGAAGAAAAGAAAGAACTTCTTAGTCTGTACACAAAATCAATCAATAAAATTGAAGACCATCAACTTGTTGAAGCAACCGTAGTCAACATCACTGACAAAGACGTTGTTTTGAACATTGGCTATAAATCTGACGGACTGGTTCCGCTTTCTGAGTTTAAATACCTTGAAAGTATCAAACCAGGCGATAAATTTGACGTAATCGTTGAATCTACCGAAGGTAAAAACGGGCAACTTGTCCTTTCCCATAAAAAAGCCAGAGCCGAAAGCGCATGGAATAAAATTGTCCATGCACATGAAAACAATGAGATTATGACAGGATTTATCAAAGACAGAACCAAAGGTGGAATGGTGGTTGATTTACTCGGACTCGATGCATTTCTCCCTGGTTCACAGCTTGATATTAAACCCGTTCAGGACTACGATGCTTATGTCGGAAAACATATTGAGCTTAAAGTAGTTAAACTCAATCCGGTTTACCGTAACATTGTTGTCTCTCACAAAGCCATCATTGAAGAAGGCATTGAAGAACAACGCCATAAGATTCTTTCAAAACTTGAAAAAGGACAGGTTCTGGAAGGCGTTGTCAAAAACCTTACTTCATTTGGTGTATTTGTTGACCTTGGAGGCGTTGACGGACTTATTCATATTACTGATGTTTCATGGGGAAGAATTAATCATCCCAACGAAATACTCGAAATCGGACAGACCATCAATGTGGTGGTTCTGGATTATGATGAAGAGAAAAACAGAATTTCTCTGGGCATGAAACAGCTTACCCCGCATCCATGGGAAACACTACCTGAAAACATTATTGAAGGAAGCATCATCAAAGGTAAAGTCGTCAATATTGAAGACTATGGTGCCTTTGTTGAAATATACCCCGGTGTCGAAGGACTTGTTCATGTTTCCGAAATGACATGGTCGCAACACCTGAAAGCACCTTCCGATTATCTTTCTCTCAATGATGAAGTGGAGGTTAAAGTATTAACGATCAACAGGGAAGAAAGAAAATTATCCTTAGGCATCAAACAACTGACTCCGGATCCATGGGAAAAAGTTCCTTTAATCTACACTAAAGGTTCACAGCACACAGGCATCATTAAAAATGCAACCAATTTCGGATTTTTCGTTGAGCTCGAGGAAGGCATTGACGGACTGGTACACATTTCCGACCTTTCATGGACCAAAAAGTTCAATCACCCGCTTGAATTTGCCAAAATAGGTGATTCACTCGAGGTTGTTATACTTGACATTGATGAAGAAAACCGCAGGCTTAGCCTTGGACATAAACAAATTGAAGAAGATCCATGGGAAACCTTCAAAGATATTTTCAGTGTTGATTCTGTTCATGAAGGAACGGTTGAAAAAATTGATGATAAAGGAGCCTACATTACGTTGCCTTATGGCATTGAAGGCTTCTGCCCCATCAAACAACTTCAGACCGAGAACAACACAAAAGTTAATGTTGAAGACACTCTGGAATTCAAAGTAACTGAATTCGACAGGGCTAACCGCAGGATATTCCTATCGCATGTCTCTGTATGGAAAGAACAGCAACAGGCAAAAGCAGAAGACGAAAAAGCTGAAAAGAAAAAGCAGATTGAAAAAACAAGAAAAGCTATCAGCAAAGTAAGGGCAAGTGTAAAGAAGAGCACCTTGGGAAGCGAACAGGATATACTGGCCGAACTTAAAGAAAAGCTTATCGAAGAAGAAACCAAAAAGGCAACTACAAAAGCTAAAAAAAGCTCTAAAAAGAAGTCAGAAACGGAAGATGATAATCCGAAAGAAGCTGAATAATCAGGTTGATTTTCAGGATATTTCGTTTATAAACTTTTCTTTCAGGTCATCAATAAATTTGTCTAAGAGTTCTCTTTCACTGGGGACAATGCCCATGTAAGCTTTGGCAACTTCTACCATCATTTCAAGCAGAACGGCATATTCCGGGTCGGGGCCATTTTCCTTGCATACTTCAATGGCATGATTATATGCATCTTCAACTGATATTTCTTTGGCAAGATCGTAATTAAATGTGTAATTAATCTCATACTTCCCCGAAAAATCAGCCAAGAGCCTGTTAAGTGTATCAATTTCAACAGGTTGAACTGCGCCATCCACTTTTGCAATGGCATAAACCAAATCTCCAAATGCATCATACAATCTTTCACGCTTCACCATAATATCAAATTTCAATATTCCGGCCTAAATTTAATTCAAGTGCTTTTAAATAAACCAGTTTGGCTGTGGCAGCATCCTGAATAGCTAATCCATTCGATTTAAATAAAGTAATTTCCTTAGAATCAACCCTCCCGGGCTTTTTACCTGTTATCACTTCTCCTAACTCAGCATAAAAGTGATTCTCATCAATCACCTTTTCATTAATGGGAATTAATAAATCACCGGCTTCCTTAAAGCAAGCCTCCCTTGAATCTCCGATAAATTTTGCTCTTTTGATGGTGGCCGAATCCAGCTCTCTTGCATTGGGCGTATGGCTGCCAATTCCATTGATATGTGTTCCTTCCCTTAATTTATTTCCATCAAACAACGGAGTGGAAGAGGAAGTTGCCGTGCAGATAATATCACATTCCAGCATTTCATCAGATGAAGCAGCTTTTTTTACTTTAACGCCAAACCTTTCTTTCATCTCAGAACAAAAGAGTTCTGCCATCTTTTCATTTAAATCAAAAACTTTTGCTTCAGCCACATTTACGGCTTCAATCATCGCCCAGAACTGCATCTTTGCCTGAACACCAGCTCCAAAAACAGCAACGGAATAATAGTCTTGTTCCCTTGCCAGATATTTGGTAGCCACACCACTTGCCGCCCCTGTTCTCACTGCTGTCAGGTAACCGCCATCCATAATGCAGATCACATCTCCTGTTTTTGGATCCTGTAACAACACCTTCCCTATTGTGGTAGGAAGATTAAATTTCTCAGGATTGTTCTTAAACACACTGACTACCTTGCATGCCAGTGCCTCAGACTCTTTCAGGTATGCCGGCATATACAGTGATAATCCGTCAGGTGGTGTGATGGCCGTCCTGACCGGCATTACTGCATTGCCATCCGACAATTCCCTGAATGCCTGTTCGACAGCCTGCATACAATCCTTCATTTTAAGGACTGACATTACATCATTCCTGTTTAAAATAAGCACCATTATTTTTAATTTAAATTGTTTAGCCCTTTTGTATTCTGTTGCAATTTAGTTTCATTATATAAATTCCGGCATAAAAACAATTTCAAAATTTTGAGAAAAGTGATCAGGAGAACAATAAGCGTTTGCCAATACCCTTTTCTTCAAATTTTCATTTCCTCTTTATCCATTAATTTCTTGAAGAGTGTTCTTTCCCTGATACTTATTGAGCCTTCAATTCTTTTGATGCATGCAGAACTTTTAAAATTTTTTCATTTTATTCTTCCCCCTTAAATTTTTAAATTAAGTTTGCATAAAATTGGAATAAAGATGAAAACAGTAATATTTACAGAAAAAGCGCCACGTCCGATTGGCCCATATAGTCAGGCAATAAAGTTCGAAAATATTCTCTTTATCTCCGGACAAATAGCCATTAATCCAGAAACCGGACAATTAATTGAAGGAGACATACAACAGCAGACCCATCAGGTTTTCAATAACCTGAGCGAAATATTGAAAGCTGCCGGTTACAGCTTTCAGGATGTTGTAAAAGTAAGTGTATTTCTGACAGATATCAGGCAATTTTTAACCGTAAACCAGATTTATTCAACCTATTTTACAGAAAAACCTCCGGCAAGAGAAATACTTCAGGCTTGTGCACTTCCGATGAATGCCGGTATAGAGATTTCAGTTATTGCTTTGAAAAACAGTCAATAACCTAATAATTCCAACAGTTGGTAAAAAAAACTAATTTTTTTTTGCAGAATAAATAAATTTTACATTTTTGCATCAGCTTATTAATTCAAATTGAAGTGTTTAAACTTTTATAACATACAATTATGGCAAAAGTCAAAGGAGCAATCATAGTTGACATTGAAAGATGCAAAGGTTGCGAAGTTTGTATTCCGGCTTGTCCTACACAGGTAATCGATATGGTCAGGGAAGTCAATTCCAAAGGGTATCATTATGCCTATATGGCCAATCCAGATGCCTGTACAGGATGTGCAAACTGTGCGATAGTATGTCCTGATGGCGTCATCACTGTTTACAGAAAAAAAACTGAGGTATCATTATAAATTACCTGAAAATGAGAGAATTAAAATTAATGAAAGGCAACGAAGCATTTGCAGAAGCCGCCATCCGTGCGGGAGCAGATGCATATTTTGGGTATCCTATTACACCCCAATCAGAAGTCCTTGAATACCTGATGTCGCAAAAGCCTTATGAAACTACGGGAATGGTAGTTCTTCAGGCTGAAAGTGAGGTATCTGCTATCAATATGTGCTATGGAGGTGCAGCAGCAGGCCGGAAAGTCATGACTTCCTCCTCAAGTCCGGGTATCAGTTTAAAACAGGAAGGAATTTCCTATATGGCAGGTGCTGAACTTCCCTGTCTCATTTTAAATGTTACCCGAGGCGGACCAGGTCTTGGCACCATACAACCTTCACAATCAGACTATTTTCAGGCGGTAAAAGGCGGTGGCCACGGTGATTATAAATTGTTGGTACTTGCACCGGCTTCTGTTCAGGAAATGGCTGACTTTGTTGGGCTTGCTTTTGAACTTGCCTTTAAATACCGCAATCCCGTCATGATATTGTCTGACGGAATTATCGGTCAAATGATGGAAAAAGTCTGGTTTGACGAATATAAACCCCGACTGACCCATGAAGAAATTGTTAAACGTTATCCATGGGCAACCACTGGCAAAACACCCGACAGGGAAAGAAACATCATTACCTCCCTTGAACTTGATTCAGGAAAACAGGAAATACATAACCAGAAACTTCAGGCCAAATACAAAAAAATGGAAGAAGAGGAAGTCAGGTTTGAGGAATATCAGACACAAGATGCTGAATATCTATTTGTTGCATTTGGATCCGTTGCCCGTATCTGTAAAAAAGCCATTGATATTGCCAGAAATCAGGGAATTAAGGTTGGTTTGCTCAGACCAATCACTCTCTTTCCTTTCCCTAAACTGAAGATCAGGGAACTTGCAGAAAATTCAAAAGGTATTCTTGTTGTGGAAATGAATGCCGGACAAATGATCGAAGATGTTCTGCTTTCGGTCGGATGTCTGATTAAAGTGGAACACTATGGCAGAATGGGTGGGATCATCCCCACACCCAATGAGATTGTTGAAAATCTTAAAACAAAAATTATCGGAGGTTAATTATGAGTCAGACAAGTATATTAAACGATATCATTAAAGAAGAAAATCTCGTTTATAAAAGAACACCTCTTTTAACACAAAAAACACTTTCCTATTGTCCGGGATGCGGACACGGAACCACGCATCGTCTGATAATGGAAGTTATTGAAGAAATGGATGCGCAGGCAGAAACAATCGGGGTTGCTCCTGTCGGATGTTCAGTGCTTGCTTATGAATTTATGAATATTGACATGCAGCAGGCTGCACACGGTCGTGCTCCGTCAATAGCCACAGCACTCAAACGTTTGATGCCTGATAAATTTATCTTTACCTATCAGGGAGACGGAGATTTGGCTGCAATCGGTACAGCTGAAACTATACATGCATGTAACAGAGGTGAGAACTTCACATTTATCTTCATCAATAACGGGATTTACGGGATGACAGGCGGCCAGATGGCTCCTACTACACTTCCCGGCATGAAATCCTCCACTTCTCCTTTTGGCCGTGATACCAGCATAATGGGTAATCCTCTGAAAATAACCGAATTAGTAGCACAGCTTCCTGGAACTTATTTTGTAACCCGTCAGTCTGTTCATACACCCGCAAACGTTAGAAAAGCAAAAAAAGCTATTGCAAAAGCATTTCAATATCAAAAGGAAAAGAAAGGAACCACCTTTGTCGAAATCGTCTCCAACTGCAATTCCGGTTGGAAAATGAGGCCGGTTCAGGCAAACAAATGGATGGAAGAAAACATGTTTCCTTTTTATCCGCTCGGAGATATTAAAGATGAAGGCAAATTGATTGTTAAATAATTAAATCAAGAACTATGACAGAAGAAATAATCATTGCCGGTTTTGGAGGACAAGGCGTATTATCTATGGGAAAAATTCTTGCCTATTCAGGAATAATGCAGGATCAGGAAGTATCATGGATGCCTTCTTATGGGCCGGAAATGCGTGGTGGTACTGCAAACGTTACGGTTATCCTGAGTGACGAGCCTGTCAGCTCTCCAATCATCAGTAACTTTGATACAGCCATTATTCTCAATCAACAGTCAATGGATAAGTTTGAGAAA
>JAAYUY010000168.1 GCA_012517435.1 Sphingobacteriales bacterium
CCCAGATTACGCAATAAGATTTTTTCTAATGCTTAGCAATAAGTAATTTTGTTGAATGAAATTTAATATAAAGTTTACCAATAAAGAGATTACACCGTGGTCAGGTTTAGTCTTTTTGCGAAATATGATGAGAAAAATGGGGGTTCGGGAGCAACTTTCCAGCTATGATTTTATTCCTCAACCCGGATCAAACAGAGGATATTCCCCATTAGATATCATTGAGTCATTCATGGTTAGTATTTGGTGTGGTGCAAATCGTTTTTTACATACCGAAGTAACGCGACATGATAAAGCCTTGATAAAGATATTTGGATGGAAGAAGGCTCCTGGAAATGATACCTATAAACGGTTCTTTAAGAAATTTGATATGGAAAGCAGTAGCGAATTGTCACATGGTCTTTTTGGTTGGCTATTCAATAATATCAGCTTTGACAATTATACACTTGATTGTGATTCAAGTGTTAACACCCGATATGGGCATCAAGAGGGAGCAAAGAAGGGATATAATCCTCAAAAGCCAGGACGTAAGAGTCATCATCCAATCATCGCATTTGTTAACGATCTAAAACTGGTAGCAAACTTCTGGTTGCGTAGTGGAAATACTCATTCAGCGAATAATTTTGCAGCTTTTTTAGAAGATACCCTTCAGAAGTTAAAAGGGAAAACTATTGGATTAATTCGCCTCGACAGTGGTTTCTACTCAAAAGAAGTGCTTTCATTTATTGAAGAAAAAGTAATCAATTACATTGTAGCTGTGAGGTTTTATATTCCTATTCAAAAAATGATTTCTTTAGAACAAAACTGGCTGCCTGTTGATGATGGAATCGAAATTTGCGATACTACATATCAAAGTTATGATTGGGATGCGCCCAGAAGACTTGTGGTCGTAAGGCAAAGAATAGATAAACATCCGGAAGCTGCCGGCAGAATGCTTTCTCTTTTTGAAGGAATGCCACAATACTATAATTACAAGTACTCAGCTTACGTGACCAATATGAGGTTATCTGCAGTAGATATTTGGAGGCTTTATCGTTTGAGAGCAGATTCTGAGAATCGTATAAAAGAACTTAAAGAAGACTTTGGGTTTAACAGTTTCAATCTTCAGGAATTTTGGGCAACTGAAGCAGCACTGACTGTGGCTATTTTTGCCTATAACTTAATGGCTATTTTTCGATTGTTTGTTCTTAAATCAGAAATTCAACATAAACTATCTACATTACGTTACAAAATATTTGCTATTGGGGCATTCTTCCAAAAAAACAATGGAACTTATGTATTGAATATTGCTTTGGCTAAGCAAAGACGTAAATGGTTTATTGGCCTTTGGAATAATTCAAATCAGGTCGATTTCCCTTTGTTTTTTTCTAATAAGTAATCTGGGTTTACATCTCTGGCTAAATCTCTATCAATTTTCTTTTCTGTTAAAATTCATGACAAATCAGGCTGTTAAAATTTTCTTTCAAAAAAAACTGATCTATGTCATGTTTTTTTACTGTATTTCAGATTAAATTTACATGTCAGAATATTACCTGTTTCCGGATAAAACAAAACATAATTTCAAAAAAAAACGGGATGCAGAAAAGGTTTGAAAAACCAAGGTGCGGTGAATGTAAAGTCAGGTTTTTAAATTATTTCAACATGCTTTCTCCGGAAGATTTGCTGGAGTTAAGTGTTGAAAAAACATCCATTCTTTATAGCAAGGGACAAAATATTTATTATGAAGGAAGTTATCCGAATGGTTTATATTGCCTGAATTCAGGCAGGGTGAAAATATTCAGAAACGGTACTGATGGGCGGGAACAAATTGTCCGTGTCGTTTCTCCCGGAGATGTTTTCGGCATAAAATCATTGATTGAAGGGAAAAAATATTCTACAACTGCCTGTGCCATAGAAGATTCTGTCGTATGTTTTATCAATAACAGAAGGATGTTTCATTTGTTTATGAAATACCCGAATCTGACCAATCAGTTGCTGGTAAAACTTAGCAGAATGCTCGAAGAAGCTGAACAAAAAATGACTTCAATAGCTTTAAAATCTGTAAAAGAAAGGGTGGCGGAAACGCTTCTTCATATATACAATACTTTTTTTCAGGCTGAACCAAATGGCAGCAGAGATATTAAAATTTCAAGAGAAGACCTGGCAAGTCTGGTAGGTAGTGCAACCGAGACAGTCATCAGGGTTTTATCTGAACTTAAAGACGAAAATATCATCGAAATAGAATGTAGAACCATACGTATTCTTGATTTAAAAACACTCACCAGAATAGCAAGAGTACAGGAATAATTCATTCTTTTACATCATCTTCTTTTTTTTAATTCTGTTAAAGTTGTTTAGTTAAAGCCATTTATCTGATTTCATGATATAAATCAGAATCTCTGGTGATGTCAGTCATTCCTGTATTTTTCATGTAAAAATAATATTGAGCCAGTTAGAATAATAAGAATCATGGCAGGGAATAAAGCATTGATTGAGATTTTGTGTAACGAAGATTTAAAAAAACATCAGTTTCATATTTAAAAAATAAACTATAATCATGAAGGGAACAAGTAAAACCGCTGTTTGTCTCTATAATGCAGGAAGCAAAAAAGCAGGGTTGTTTAATTTTAAGGAAATTAAAGATTTTCTTAGATCAATTCCTGAAATCAGGACTGTTTGGGATTTTTCCTCCGGAGTGCAGATTACAGTTAAAAAACTGTCGGAACAATTGAAAGCCATTGACATTGAAAAGATTATCATTGCAGGCGATTATCCTGGAGAAATTAAGGATATGTTTCGTCAGAGTCTATCATTGGCCGGAAAAGATGATGTTAAAATTGTTCTCGCTGATTTTGCCTGCTATGCTTCGCTGAACGGACACTCGACTGAAATGGCCAAGGGATTGATTCTATGTGCATTAAATGATAAGGATTATGAGGAAATCCTCTTTACGGATAAAACTGATCTTTGCCGGGAAACGTTGGTAATTGGTGGAGGAATAGCAGGTATTCAGGCTTCACTTGAAATTGCAAACGGAGGAAATAAGGTTTATTTGCTCGAAAAAACCGGAACAATAGGCGGTCACATGGCTATGTTTGATAAAACTTTTCCTACCCTCGACTGTGCCGCCTGTATTCTCACACCAAAGATGGTTGAGGTGGGGCAACACCCGAATATCGAAATTCTGACTTACTCGGAGCTTACCTCAGTCAATGGCGGGCCGGGCAATTATACCGTCAAGATACACAAAAAAGCAAGAAGAGTGAATCTGGCTACCTGTATCGGATGCGGCACCTGTGCTGAAAAATGCCCTTCAAAATCGCCCAGTGAATTTGATTCCGGCACTTCGTTGAGGAAGGCCATTTATATTCCTTTTCCTCAGGCCGTACCAAATAAATACCTGATTGATGCAGAGCATTGCACTTATGTGCAGAGTGGTAAATGCCGCGTATGTGAGAAAGTTTGTCCTGTCCCTGGTTGTATCAACCTTGATGAACAGGATCAGGATGTCGAGCTGAAAGTCGGACAAATCATTGTTGCTACTGGCTTTCAGTTGTTCAATCCTTCAAAGGTGGAGCAGTTTGGCTATGGCAAATATCCCAATGTGCTGACCTCTCTTGAATTTGAAAGGCTCATCAATGCAGCAGGTCCTACCGGTGGAAATATTACTTTCCGTACGCAGGACAAAAAAGGTAACTGGGTCTTTGAAAACGGTGCCGGAGAGCCGCAAAGCATTGCCATCATTCATTGTGTGGGAAGCAGGGATGAAAATTATCATGCTTACTGCTCAAAAGTTTGCTGCATGTATTCCCTGAAACTGGCTCATCTGGTTAAAGAGAAACTCCATCATGCAGATGTGTTTGAATATTACATCGATATGAGGGCATTCGGAAAAGGATATGAGGAATTTTATCAGCGGATAAAAGAAGAAGGGGTGAAGATGATCAGGGGTAAAACGGCTAAGATTACAGAGAAAAACGGCAAGCTGATATTAAGAAGCGAGGATATTCTGAACGAAAAAATCATCGAACAGGAAGTAGATATGGTGATTCTTGCTGCCGGTCTTGAGCCTCGGGAAGATGCAGTCAGGCTGGCTGAAATGCTTGGTCTGACTACTGATGAACATGGCTGGTTTAATGAAGCAAACTATAATTTCGACCCGGTAAATACTTTTTCCGGTGGCATTATGGTAGCCGGTGTTTGCCAGGGGCCGAAAGATATTCCTGATACGGTGGCACAGGCTTCTGCTGCTGCTTCCCGTGTGTTGCAGTCGCTCATTAATAATAAGGTCGCTAAAAATTACAAGGACATTACTTTAAAAGAAATTGAAACCCGCTTGGGCTAAAAATACAGGAGGTTAAAATGACTTACAGAATTGATCCAAATCTGAAAACTGATTTAAAAAAATATGGTGCAAAAGACTGGAATGAATGTTTTCATTGTGGAAACTGTACCGCTATCTGCCCTTTGACAGAGAATAATTTTCTGTTTCCCCGTAAAAGTATCCGCCAGGCGCAGATGGGTTTAAAGCAAAAGTTATCGGCTAATCTTGATCCATGGCTGTGTTATTTCTGTGGTGAATGTTCGACCACCTGCCCAAGAAATGCCAATCCGGGTGAAATCATGATGACACTCAGGCGTTACCTGACTTCCGTATATGACTGGACAGGACTATCGAAACGCTTTTATACTTCAAAAGTATGGGAAATTTCCTTTATTGTCGTCTTTTTTGTGCTGATTGTGGCAGCTTTTGGCATTTTCCTGCCTCCTGCAGCTGATATCTTCAGCAATCCTTCAAATTATGTTGACCCGAATAGTGGTGGTGTTTTAATAAATAGCCTGGTCCCGGGTTTATCCAATATTCAGTTTGTCAAAGTAATTGAAACAGGCGACCTGATCATGGCTGCTATTGTTGCTACCCTTTTGATCTCCAATATTTTAAGGATGTTCTATTTTACGATTATCAAAGACAAATCGGTCAGGGTTCCATTTTATGCATATTTTACCGAAGCATGGCAGTTGATTTTTAACTTTGTTTCACAGCCCAAATTTTCAAAGTGCGACAAAAAAAGCTACTGGTTAGGGCATTTTCTCCTGATGTCGGGATATACCATTATGTTTATTGTCATTGTTGGCTTATTGCCCCGGTTCCAGATTGAAGAAGTCAAACCCTGGTACAACTGGCAGCGGATTCTCGGATATTATGCCACCTTTGGCCTACTGTTTTTCATAGTTTACAGCATTATTGGCCGCATCCGGAAAAAGGAAATTAAATTTAAATTTTCACATGAAACCGACTGGCTGTTTCTCATCATGCTCGGATTAACCACCATCACAGGTATTCTGATCCACTTTTTCAGAATAGGAGGCTTACCCGGAGCCACTTACATCCTTTACGTTATACATCTGGCTGTTCTGGTACCTATGATTATCATTGAAGTACCTTTTTCAAAATGGTCGCATCTGGCCTACAGGCCTTTTGCTGTATATTTTTCAAAACTGAAAAAAGCCTGGTATAAAAAACAAAATCATCTTGAAGTATCTGTTGCAGCTTAAAAATAAATGATTATGAACGATATAAGAATAGGCGTATATGTCTGCTGGTGTGGAACCAACATCGCTAAAATGGTGGATGTTGAAAAAATTTCCGAAGAACTGGCAACCCTTCCCAATGTTGTGATTGCTAAAAACTACAAATACATGTGTTCCGATCCCGGACAGGATTTAATCATTCAGGATATAAAGGAGCATAAACTGAACAGGGTGGTGGTGGCTGCCTGTTCTCCCCGTATTCATGAACTTACGTTCAGAAAAGCGCTTGAACATGCCGGATTAAACCCATATATGTTTGAAATGGCCAACATCAGAGAACAGGTCTCATGGGTTCATACCGACCGGACGGAAGCTACTAAAAAAGCAAAATCTCTTGTTGCCGCTGCCATCAACAGGGTTAATTATCATGAAGCCCTTGACAAGCGCAAAGTCGAAATTGACCCCTCTACGCTTGTTATTGGAGGTGGAATTTCCGGAATGACTGCTGCACTCGAACTTGCCGGTGCCGGCAAAGATGTTTTTTTGATCGAAAAATCAAAGGAGCTTGGAGGTTATGCCGCCAGACTCGACCTGACATTTCCATATTTTTACAGTGCTTCTCAAATGATAAGGCCTGTTATCAATAAAGTGTTGCATCATGAACATATTAAAGTTTTCACTGAGGCTGAAATTGAAGAAATATTCGGGTATATCGGCAGCTATCAGGCTAAAATAAGGCAAAACGGCAGTAGCATCGAGCTGAAGTTTGGAAATATCATTGTTGCAACCGGCTTGAAACCCTTTAATCCCTCTGTAATAAATGAATATGGATATGGCAGACTACCGGATGTAATTACCTCCCTTGAATTTGAAGAAATGCTTAAAAATGGAAGGATTCTGACAAAAGAGGGAAAAATTCCCGGGAGTGTGGCCATCATACATTGTGTCGGAAGCAGAAATAAAAACTATCATGACTATTGTTCCCGAACCTGTTGCAATACAGCCCTCAAATATGCCAATCAGATCAAATCAGCTTTACCCGAAACCCATGTATATCAGCTTTATGCCGATATGCGTGCTTTTGGAAAAGGCTGTGAAGAGCTTTACGCAAAAACTTCACGTAAAAACGTCATTTTCATGATGTTCGACCAGAGGGGAAAACTGCCTGAAGTCAGAAAGGCTGGGGAAAATGATGGATGCAATCTCCTGATAAATTTTCATGAGCTTTTGTCATCTTCTGACGTGGAAGTGCCGGTTGATCTGGTAGTTTTGATGACTGCTATGGAAGCCCATGAAAATGCCAGAGATATTGCCCGTGCTGCCGGAATCAGCATGTGTGGCAATGAGTTTTACATTGAAAAACATCCGAAACTTGACCCGGTAGCCACAACTACGGATGGAGTTTATATTGTAGGCACCTGCCAGAGCCCGAAAGATATTCCCGATTCGGTTTCGCAGGCTAAAGCTGCTGCTGCCCGCATTTTAGCCACTATCAGTAAGGGAGAGGTCGAGGTGGAAGTAACAACGGCTGTGGTCAATGAAGATATTTGCTGTGGGTGTCAGACCTGTGTAAAAGTATGTCCTTATTCTGCCATCAGTTATATCGAAGAAAGAAATGTATCACATGTCAATGAAATACTTTGTAAGGGATGCGGAACATGCGGCTCTGCCTGTCCGAGTGGTGCTATCCGTTGCCGGCATTTTACCGACCGTCAGATTCTTTCTCAGATAGAAGGACTTATGGAAATGATTTTATTGGAAGAAGAAAATTAAAGATAAAAACATGAGCTATAAACCAAAAATTGTTGCTTTTTTATGTAACTGGTGTTCCTATACAGGCGCTGATCTGGCGGGTACTTCCAGAATGAAATATGCTCCTAATATCCGCATTATCAGAGTGATGTGTTCAGGTAGGGTAGAACCCACCTTTGTACTGAAGTCGTTTCGTGAAGGAGCCGATGGTGTCATGATTCTCGGTTGCCATCCGGGCGATTGTCATTACCATGAAGGTAATTATAAATGCCTCAGAAGATACCATTTGCTTAAAAAATTTCTTCTTCAGATGGGTCTTGAGGATGAAAGATTACGGCTCGAGTGGATAAGTGCCAGTGAAGGAAAACAATTTGCCGAACTGGTAGATGAGTTTACATCTCAGATTACAGCTCTCGGCCCTTGTAAAGTAAAAGAAACAGTTGAAACAATTCTTTAAAACAAAGTAAAATGTCGGAAAACGGAAAACCAAAATTGAAGCTGGCAGTTTATTGGGGTGCTGCCTGTGGTGGCTGTTGTGTGAGTGTGCTCGATGTCCATGAAAAACTATTTACGGTTGTCGAACATGCTGACCTTGTATTCTGGCCTATTGCTCTTGATATTAAATACAAGGATGTGGAAGCCATGCCTGACGGCTCGATTGATGTTACCCTCTTTAATGGTGCAGTAAGAAACTCTGAAAATGAGCATATTGCAAAATTGCTGAGAAAGAAAACCAAAATCCTCGTGGCCTATGGTTCCTGTGCACACCTTGGTGGAATACCCGGTCTTGCCAATTTTTCCACAAAAGAGGATATTTTCAGACGGGTTTATGAAGAAAGCGAGTCAACCATAAATCCTGAAAAAGTAAAACCACAACCCAAGTTTCATGTCCCTGAAGGAGAGCTTGAAATTCCTGAGTTTTACAACGATGTCAGGGCTTTAAATCAGGTGGTGGAAGTGGATTATTACCTTCCGGGATGTCCGCCTCAAACCGAACGCCTTGTTGAAGTTTTTCTGGCAATTGTAACCGGAGCTGAACTGCCACCAAAAGGCTCTGTTGTTGGCGCACTTGCAAAATCTCAGTGTGATGAATGTAAACGAAAAAGAACTGAAAATAAACTGGTTAAAGAATTTAAAAGGCCTGTTGATGTGATTGATGATGGGGAAACATGTTTCCTTGAACAGGGGATTATCTGCATGGGGCCTGCTACCAGA
>JAAYUY010000169.1 GCA_012517435.1 Sphingobacteriales bacterium
ATGGGAGTCATTTCTTTTTTCATTGGATTCATCATTTCAGCCTGGCTGATCGGAGAAAAATTTTATGCCCGTTTTTATCATACTAAAATTCCAAGAGATATTGTTGACAAGCCGCTTTTTTATATCGCCCTGATGCTTGTTGTTATTGGTGTTGTCCTGTTTCTGGCCGGATTTATCGGGGAACTCTTTGCCAGATATTCTGCTTCAAAAAATGAATACCTTGTTTCAGACAGACTAAATGTTTGACCTCTCATCTTCACGGAAATCTTAACTTTGCATCTCGAAAATTTTGCCTCTCTAGCTCAGCGGTAGAGCAGCTGATTCGTAATCAGCAGGTCGCCAGTTCGAATCTGGTGGGAGGCTCACCTTTTTAATATATCCTTACAACAAATGAAAAATTTAAATTCAAAAGTATTTATCCTCCTGCCTTTATTGTTTTTCTCTGCTTTCTCACTTATAAAAGCTGAAAATCTTGAATTCCCTACTCCCTATCAAACCCTTGAAACTCACCTGAAAAATCTTGAACAGGACAACTATCATCCTGAATTGGCAGCAAAATCTATTTTTCCTGTCTCCGATGATGTCGAAAAGCTAAAATACCTTGCCATCTCACTGAAACAGATTTATGATGCAAAAGGTTTTGTTGTCAAATGGTCTGCAATTCCACAGGATAGCAATTACCGTGATTCAGCTACCGGGAAAAACCGCTATTATCCCATTCCATCCTTACCTGAAATATATCTCGAAAAAACTAATGGCAACTGGTTTTATTCAAAAGAAACTGCTGAACTGATTCCAAAAATTCATGCATCAGTATTTCGATTCAATACCGATAAAATCCTCCGTATTTTACCGAAAATAGGCTCCAATAAATTTCTCGGAGTTTTTGTCTGGCAACTTTATGGTATAATCGCCCTCATTTTCATCAGCTATCTGGTTTTCCTCATTTTCCGCTTCTTGCTTGGTTTCTTTGTTTTTAGGATTCTCATTCATTTTGTACCTAAAGAAACCAGTAAAAAGTTTATCAAACCGCTTTCCAGGCCATTGGGAATTCTCATTTCTGTTATTTTCTTCCTTATTTTTCTGCCTGTCATTCAGTTTGATGCCTCAGTCAATAGTAAACTGATAGTAGTAGCAAAAGTGTTGATTTCAATTTTTGCCATGGTGCTTTGCTATAAACTTGTTGACCTGCTGAGTGCCGTCATGATGAAGGCTGCTCAAAAAACAGAAAGTACACTGGATGATCAGCTTGTTCCGCTTATCAGCAAAACCCTGAAAGTGGTCGTCATTATCATTGGCATCTTGTTTATTCTTCAGAATTTTCACTTCAAAATCACAGCACTTCTTGCCGGGATTTCCCTTGGAGGACTTGCCATTGCCCTTGCCGCACAGGATTCTCTTAAAAACTTTTTCGGCTCCCTGCTGATTTTTGTTGACAAACCTTTTCAGATTGGCGACTGGATCATCTCGAATGATGTCAATGGTACTGTTGAAGAAATTGGGTTCCGCTCTACCAGAATCCGCACTATGGAAAACTCTCTGATAAGCATTCCTAATGGTAAACTGGCTGATCAACCCATCGACAACATGGGACTTAGAGTATTCAGACGCTATAAAACCACTCTTTCAGTTACCTACGACACTCCACCTTTTAAAATAAATAACTTTATCGAGGGACTAAAACAGCTTGCTCTTTCTCATCCACAGGTTCGTAAGGATTTATACATTATTCAGCTTTCAGAACTTGCAGATTATTCAATTAATATCCTTTTCCAGATTTACATCATAGCCCCTGACTATCAGTCTGAAATGAAATACCGGCATGAGATTTTGATGGCTGTTCTGAAACTTGCTGAAGAACTGAATATCAGATGGGCTTTCCCTACCCAAACGCTTTTTGTTGAAGAATTCCCTGGTCAGGCATCGCTGACACCCCAACATTCTGAAAATGAGCAGAATCAAAGAAAAAAAATTCCGCAGATTGTCAGCTCACTGAAAAAATCATTTAGCTCAGAGCCAAAAAAAGATAAAATGAATGCCCAGGCCGATGTTGAGGTTCAGAAAAATAAGCAGGAAGATGTTCAACCTTCGCAGTCAAGACAGATTATTAATAAAAAGGGGAAAGAACTCCTTCCGGAAGAAATATTCGAAGAAGCAGTTTTATTAAAAATTAAACCTGAAGTTTTACTGGCTCTGGTCAATCTTGAAAAAAAATCACCTGCCTTCCTGCCTGACGGAAAACCGGGAATCATCTTTCAGGGACACAGATTCTGGAAAGAATTGAAAAAAAGGAATATAGACCCTGTACCATTATCTGAAAAATATCCTGAAATTGTTTACCCAAACTATAACCGTAAGTTTATTTTACGTGGTGAGAAAGAATATGACCGACTGGAAAAAGCAAAATTGATTCATAAAGAAGCTGCTTACCTTTCAACCCAATGGGGAATGTTCAATCTTGATGGATATAGCTTCAAGGAATGTGGCTTTAACTCTGTTAATGAAATGGTTCATCAGTTTTATAAAACCGAGAAAGAACAATTTATCGCATTCCTGAATTATCTGAAAGCCAGGCAGGCCATTGATGTTATTCGTAAATCGGACTGGCTTTCGTATGGGAAAAAAGTTCACGGTAAAAACTTTAACAGTGAGAAATTCATCAGGAAAATGGAAGAAAAGATGAATGAACTGAAAGAGTAGATTAAAACTTAATTATTTTAAAACTTTCCGTTCCCTGCCCGGACATGATTCTCACCAGATAAATTCCATCCTGCCATGAAGTGCTCTCAATGCTTATCTCTCCACAGAAGTTACCGGGGATCAATTTATCAAAACACATTTTCCCGGTTAAATCATATACCATAATCTCAGCATCCTCAGGTAAAGGATAATGAATGTTAACCATCAGATTATTATCAAAAGGATTACTCACATCAATCATAAAATCAGTGCCTGATTTCTCTATTCCGGTAAAACACAATTGATTGACCAGAATATCCAATGGCATTTCAGCACCACCATTAACACTGTTCCATGAAACACTTTTCGTCCCGATAAAAGATAAAATGTCATTGACAACAAGGTTGGCATTCTGCACATCAGGATTAATAGTCTTTTCATTGCAACCGGAACTACCGGAGAAGTTGGTTTTAACCAGATAACCGTCATAAAAAGAATCGGAATGAAAAGAAAAAGTGCTAGCACCAATCATAATTTTCTCATAATCTGCCAGATATGATGAATTATTAGGCACCATTTCGTCTTTTGAACCTCCATACACCTTAAAAAAATTCAACTGACCATCAGCCGAAAAATTTGATAAAAAGATATCCCTGTCACCTGAGCCATAACTAAAGGTATTTCCCGGAAGAAAAATACCATTTTCATCAGTTATCAAAACATCAACAAAATAATCATCTTTGTTAGCCTTAATAACCTTCTGCCATGAAATGGTAAATGTATTATCCGTCTTAATAACAACATTATCTTTCCCGGTTAATGAATTTAAGGTATATCCGGCAAGATAAAAATTGCCAAGTGGATCTTCTTTAGCAGAATAGCAATAATCTTCATTGCTCGTTCCAATAACCTTCCCCAATCCAAGATTACCGTTTTCATTGATCTTAAGAATAAGAAAGTCATGTTTTCCCACGCTGAAAGAATAGCAAATACCCCACATTAAAAACATATTGTCGCTTGTTTTACTAAGATTATAGCAGAGTTCATTCTGATTCCCACCATATTGTTTAATCCATAAAATATCCCCAACCGCAGAAATTTTCAAAGCTGCTACGTCCCATAAGCCGAATGAATTAGATTGTGTTTGGGCAAGAGCCATATAACTCCCATCAGAAAGTTCGATAATACCCCTTCCGATTTCTTCCTTTGAGCCACCATATGCTTTGCTCCAGACAAGACTGCCTGAAGCATTAGTTTTAACAATAAATACATCTCCCCCGCTGCCATAACTACTTGTACTCCCAATTAAAATATAACCTCCATCATTGGTTTGCTGAAGAGAATAACCGTCCTCATCACCGTCTCCTCCATAGGTTTTTGCCCATTTTAGATTTCCTGCCATATCGAACTTAGCTAAAAACATGTCCTTTTTCCCTTTTCCGGAGCTGTTCGTATATCCAATGGCAGCCGTTCCTTTATCTGAAGTCTGAATAATTTGTCTTACAAACTCTTCTCCTGAAACTAAGCCAAAATATTTCTGATAAATATTTTGAGAATAAAGATTCATGACTGCCATTAACCAAAGTGAAAAAATCAAAAAAGTTTTCCTCATAACGATTTGATTTTTAATTAATAATAAATTTTCCTGCCAGGACATTTGAGCCCGAAATGATTTGATAAATATATATTCCTGTGGGTAGGCTATCAAACGTAACTGGAATTTCCTGATTCAGGCCAGAGGAAAATTTGATTGAAAGCAACATCTTACCTTGCAAATCAAAAAATTTAATCTCCAATGCTTCAAATAATTCTCTACCAGGTCGAAGGATAATTGAGTTATCAGAAGAATTTAAAAGAGTAAAGCTGATATTATTTGTAAGTTCTTCCTTTATTCCGGTAAAGCAAATTGAATTTAACGAAAAATCAACTGAGTCTCCCGATCCCTTACTAAAAACATTCCATGAATTGCTTTTAATACCAATGTTCTGCATAATATCTTTAGCCTGAAGATTAACGTTGTTCAATGTAATTTTAAAAGAGTCTTCATAACATCCTGAATTTCCATAATAATCAGTTTTAATCAGATAACCATCCATATTATTAGATCTGAAAGGTTGAACCTGTTTAAACGAAGTCGTTACAGCGGCAATAATTATATTATCATAATCAGCAAATATGGAAGACCTGTTGGCTACATTGTCGTCATTTAGACCACCATATGTTTTAAAAAAACTTAACTGTCCGTATTTTGAGAATTTTGCGAGAAAAACATCCCTGTCGCCATGACCATAGCTATAGGTCATTCCGGGAATAAAAACTTCACCTTGTGCTGTAGGCATTACATTTACTATATATTCATCTTTGATGCCTCCAAAACTCTTTTGCCAGATAATTTTAAAATTCGAATCGGTTTTAATGAAAGTATTATCTTTTCCGGTATTACCCGTAATACTAAATCCCCCGATGCCAATATCACCATTTTCATCCTGTACTGCAGAATAGGCATAATCATCCCCTGATTGCCCGTAAACCATACATTTTAAAAGAGTTCCATCAGGTTTGACTTTTAGCAAAAACATGTCATGTTTCCCAAAACCATAGGAATAGGTAATTCCAGCCAACAAAAAATTTCCATCATTTGTTCTCCTGAAATTATAACAAAGCTCATTCTGGGTTCCACCGTAGAGTTTTGACCAGATTACCTTCCCTGATTTGTCAATCATTGTCAGGCATATATCCATAAGCCCAAATGAATTTGATGTTGTCTCGCTGAGCAGAAGATATGAATTGTCAGGTAATTCATAAATGTCTCTTCCCAGGTCATGTCCATTTCCGCTATATATTTTGTTCCACTCAACTATTCCTTTTTGGTCTGTTTTTATAACAAATACATCGTCATCACCAGTTCCATAACTATTTGATGTTCCTGTAAAAATATATCCACCATCAGTTGTTTGAACAATTGTAAATCCATCGTCATCGCCATTTCCGCCATAAGTCTTTGTCCATTCAAGATTGTCAGCATTACTAAACTTAGAGATAAAAATATCTTTCAATCCATTTGAGGAATGAGTTGTATAACCAATCACAATAAATCCTTTATCATTGGTCGGACTGATATTCCTGACAAAATCATTCCCAGCAGAGCCGAAATGACGCTGAAATATATTCTGACCATACAAATTCATCAGAAATGTCATCAGAATTAAGGTAAAAAAATGCTTTTTCTTCATGTTTTTTTTTAGTTAAGTCTCCCTATA
>JAAYUY010000170.1 GCA_012517435.1 Sphingobacteriales bacterium
ATAGCTTCTGCTGTCTGAGTGGAATAAAAAAAATACACCGGACAAAAGCGGAAGTATTTTTTAAATGAAGCAACAATTTCAAGATTTTCAATTCGTTGTTGTTGCCTTATTTTTTCTGCTTCTTCTGTTTTTCCCGCATTATTCAGATGCTGAATAATGTTATCACTGGTCTTAAGCCTGACCAGCAAGACGCCTTCCTTTAAGGCCAGAATGTGCTGATAGGCAAGGTTGACTGAGTTTTTATTCTCGATTTTTTCCATTGTACCACCAACAGGAATAGATAAAACCACCTGAAACTGATTGAAACGGCTGTTTTCGATGGGCAAAAAATAGCGAAGGCCAAGAGAAACATTTTCCTGAAAATGAAAATGCAATCCTGCAAATGCCGAAAACTCAGAACTCCATTTTTTTACATTCAGTTCAGCAAGAGAATCGGTGCCGATGAAATATTTTGATGAGAGAACAAAAGATGGCTGAAGCCCTGCTTCAAAACGAAAAATATCGGAAAGACGATAAGAGGCAGAAGCCTGAAAATCAATATATTGAAAGCGATATTTCGAAAAAGGACTCAATACATTACCCCCTTTCAGGGCATAGCTTCCACTGGCACCGAACGAAGTTTTTTCATCAAATGGTTTTTCAATTCCAAAACCTAAAAAAGGGAGAAAAGCAGTCTGATCATCAATACTGTCGGCTCGCAGGGATGTGGCATTGAAGCCGGTGATGAGGACAGGATTCCAAAACGTGTTTTGTGCTGATAAACAATTGTATATCAATAAAAAGACTACTGTAAGATATTTTTTCATTATTCACCGATTATCTTGACCAAAACCCTCTTTTTCCTTTTCCCGTCAAATTCACCATAAAAAATCTGTTCCCATGGTCCAAGGTCAAGATGGCCGTTTGTGATGGCCACCACCACCTCGCGCCCCATGATGGTTCGTTTGAGATGTGCATCGGCATTGTCTTCAAATCCATTGTGGCGATATTGAGAATATGGTTTTTCAGGGGCAAGTTTTTCGAGCCAGACTTCAAAATCATGATGCAGTCCGCTTTCATCATCATTGATAAAAACACTTGCGGTGATATGCATGGCATTGACCAGTACCAGCCCTTCCTTCACCCCACTGTCGGATACCGTCTGCTGAACTTCAGGAGTTATATTGTAAAATGCTCTTCGTGAGGGAGCATTAAACCACAATTCTTTTCTGAATGATTTCATTTTCATCAGTTTGTTGATTTAGCAAAAATAAAGGCTTTTTCAGAAGTGGAGGCAGCTTAAAGCCAGATACCTGCTTCCTGTCATTAAATCATTATTTCTGAAATCCGGTTCAGATAAATATCTTTCAACAACCTCATTATTTTTAGAAGAACCATTGAGGGTTAAAATTATTAAACGGATGTCCCGGCAAAGATAAATTTTTGTACTTTTGACTCATGATAATTTTAAAAGAAAGGCCTTAAATTAAAAGAATATGACACAGGAACTATCGGGAAAAGAAAAAGCATTGCAACTTACACTTGCCCAGCTCGATAAGCAATATGGGAAAGGAACGGTGATGAAACTCAGTGATGAAGCGATCACACAGGTGGAGGTTATTTCAACAGGCTCGCTGGGGCTCGACCTTGCCCTTGGCGTTGGGGGAATGCCTCGCGGAAGGATAGTTGAGATATACGGGCCGGAGTCGTCAGGAAAAACGACACTGGCCATGCACGTAGTAGCAGAAGCCCAGAAACTTGGAGGTATATGTGCTTTTATTGATGCGGAGCATGCTTTTGATAAAACCTACGCAGAGAATCTCGGCATTGATACTGCCAATCTGCTGATTTCACAGCCGGACAACGGAGAACAAGCCCTCGATATTGCCGACCACCTGATACGTAGCGGTGCAATCGATGTCATTGTCATCGACTCTGTAGCCGCCCTTGTTCCAAAAGCCGAAGTTGAAGGTGAAATGGGTGAAAGTAAAATGGGCCTTCAGGCCAGGCTGATGTCTCAGGCTTTAAGAAAACTCACGGCCTCCATCAGCCGGACTAAATGTATCTGTATCTTTATCAATCAGTTAAGAGAAAAAATCGGTGTTGTTTACGGAAATCCTGAAACCACAACAGGTGGTAATGCGCTTAAATTTTACGCTTCTGTCAGGCTCGACATCCGCAAGGTATCTTCCATCAAAACAGGAGAAGATATGATCGGCAACCGTACGCGGGTTAAAGTAGCCAAAAACAAAGTAGCTCCTCCTTTCAAAGTGGCTGAATTCGACATCATTTACGGGACAGGCATCTCACGTGAAGGTGAAATTATTGACCTGGCAAGCGACATGAATATCATTAAAAAAAGCGGTAGCTGGTACAGTTATGGCGACACCAAGCTGGGACAGGGACGTGACAGCGTGGTGGCTCTGCTAAAAGATAATCCTGAATTGCTTGAGGAACTCAGGACTAAAGTGTTTCAGCAAATCAAAGGAGAAAAAAAGGTTTAGTTTTCTTAAAATTTTAAGTATGAAAATGCGTATTTTTTTCTTATTCCTGATGGTTTTCGGGATGAAAGAAGTATATTCTGTTAATGATACCCTAAGGATGTATGATCCCAAAAATGTCCTTTCAAATTATTATAATCCAACGACTTATCCCACACAGGTAGCACGGTTTGATCTGCCCTTTCCGGCCATAATCAAGGGATTTTTGCTCGAAGTCAGCGGAGATCCCGGCAGCAGTTTCAAAATGCAGTTTCTTGGACACGAAGGTGGTGTAGCTTTAATCAGCCTTTTCAATGACCTGATCCCGCCAAAAATCATTACAAAAGTCAATTCGGGGCAGGAAAAGATTTGGGTACCGCTCGACAGTCCTTATGTAAGGCTCGACAATACACAGTTTTTCCTTGCATTCAGCGATTTCAAGGGCTTAAGGCTGATTACAGACCGCACCGATCACCCCTTTTCCTGCAAATCGTCATCAGGAGGTGATTATTATTATCAATATGGTATTTCTTCTTCAGGACAATATCAGCTCATGTCAAGCTCGAACAGGGCTTTTGCCATAGACGTGATTCTCGAATATCCTTCAAAACAAAGCAGCAATATTTTCAGGGATGTTACAGCAGAAGCCGGCTTCCCCCTGACTTTATCCAATGCAAGTATTGCTGCGGCTGATTACAATCAGGATGGATTTATGGATTTACTGGTCAGCGGAAGATTTTTTGAAAACAACAAAAACGGAACATTTACGGATATAACCGCAACAAAGGGAATTATAAACAAATACGCAGGCGTATCAGCCAATGCTTTTGTCGATATGGACAATGATGGCGACCTCGATATTATTTTATTCGGAGGTGATACCAGTGTATTATTCATCAATCAGAATGGGAGTTTTACGGAAAAAATTCTAAGTTTACCCAATTTCAAGGCCTTCTTATCCTTCAGTTTTGCCGACATCAACAACGATCAATATCCTGACCTTTTTGTCAGCCAGCTTTGGCAGACCTATCCCGAACCGGAACCGAACTATTTCTTCTATAATACAGGTAATCTTGACTTTACGGATAACACAAATGTGATTTATCCCTTGTATGACGGAAAATGGAACTGGCCTAACAGGGCATGGGACCCGGCCAATTACATTGTGGAAAGAAACCGCAACAGTCGTGGCTCTCAGTGGATTGATTACGACAATGACGGAGACCTCGACCTCTATGTTACCAATTATTTTCTGCAGCCTGACGAATTGTATAAAAACAACGGAAATGGTACATTTACAGATATTTGCCAGTTAAAAGGCATCGATGTAAACAGTTCAGGATCGAATCATGGAACAGGAGTGGACTGGTACGACTACGATAATGATGGCGACCTCGATTTACTGTTGCCACAGTTTGCTCATCCACGTTTTATCGGCCCCTATGATCACAGGGGAACCACCATTTACAGGAATCAGGGGCCTCCCGATTATGATTTTACCGATATGGTCGGACAAATCAACAATTATCCCGGACTGAAAGCACCGATTGGTATTGAACTGGAAGAAACCCATGCAGGTGGTGCCTGGGGTGATGTCAATAATGATGGACTGGCTGACTTTCTTATGACCGTTTTTTACGGCTGCCGATACATCAACTTTTATGAGCAACAGACAGATCATACTTTTCAGATGAAAACTTTTGACTATGGACTTTGGCGTATTAACACCGGCACCGATCTCGTCTGGCTCGATTACGATAATGATGGCAGGTTAGACCTTGCCTGTGGAGACAACGGTCAGTTTCGCCTGTTTAAAAATGACATTTACAACAGCAGAAGATGGCTCGAACTGGATTTAATGGCAAACTCTTCCAATAAATATGCTATCGGGGCAAGAGCTTATGTATATGCAGGCGGTAAAACCTATATGCAGGAAGTGTGTGCAGGTCGTGGACAAAAGATGCAGAAGCCTTACCGGCTGCATTTCGGGCTGAATTACACAAAAAATATTGATTCTGTAGTAGTTGTATGGCCTTCCAAACCACAGAAAAGAGAAGTATTCAAAAACATTCAATCTAATAATTGCTACAAGCTAAGCGAAGGAGGAAATGTTGTGTTGCCAACCCGGTCTGAATTGCCGTCATTAACATTCAGCATATTCCCCAATCCTGCCAGTGAGTTTGTTTCCATTCAGATAAATAACTTTCCGGGTGAAAATGTCAGACTCAGCCTGTTAAATTCATTATCGCAAACAATTGATTTTCTAATAATAAACACTGAAACCGGGAGATCAGTATATAAATTTAATCTGGAAAACCTGCCGCAGGGGCTTTATTTTATCAAAGCCGAAACATCACAACAATCAGTAATTGAAAAACTTTTGATTATCAGATAATTAAAAATTCCGAAAGAGTTTCTTCCGGTAAATAAATTTCAATGGATTATGTTGTTATAAAAACCGCTTAATGTGGTCAACAACCTCATTAAATTCCTGAGGGCTAAGTTGAAGTTTAGGTCTTCCAAAATCAATATCATCCATCGACTGAAGGGGGATGAGGTGAATATGGGCATGAGGCACTTCCAGCCCGACAACGGCAATACCTACTTTTTTACAAGGGATGGCTTTTTCGATGGCAAGGGCAATATTTCGTGAAAAATCAAAGAAACGAAGATATAGTTCCCTGTCGAGGTCAAGAATATTATCTGTTTCTGTTTTCGGTACTACCAGAATATGGCCTTTCACGAGGGGAAAAGCATCGTGAAAAGCAAGAAATTCCTCATTTTCAGCCACTTTATAGCAAGGAATTTCTCCTGCTACAATTCTTGAAAAAATACTTGCCATAAGATTATCTTGAAATTTCGATAATTTCGAGTTTAATAACGCCAGCAGGAACATTCACTTCAATGATATCACCGGCAGATTTTCCCATCAAAGCTGCACCAATGGGCGATTTTATGGAGATTTTTCCTGACTTATGGTCAGCTTCTGATTCGGAAACAATGGTATAAGTTACTTCGCGTCCTGTATTATGATTCAGTACTTTTACATTTGACAGGATATAAACTTTTGTATTATCAATTCCTGCTCCATCGAGCACGCGTGCATTGGCAATAATATCCTCGAGGCGTTCGATTCTCATTTCCAGCATTCCCTGAGCTTCTTTGGCAGCATCATACTCAGAGTTTTCTGACAAATCACCCTTTTCGCGGGCTTCCTGAATCAGCCGGCTGATTTCAGCCCTTTCAACCATTTTAAGATGGTTCAGTTCATCTTTTAACTTCTGTAATCCTTCTTCGGTAAAATAATTAACATCTGCCATTTTCTGTATTTTTTTGGATATTAAGCATTTAAAAAACGTTCCGGGCGAAAAACCCGGAACGTTTCAGCATATAGATTTTTAATTTTTACAAAACAATTCTTGCGCCAAAAGAGTGAGTACCGCCAAAATAATCGGTAAAGCGGTAAGAATAATCAACGGCAAACATTTTATCTTTTTCCTTCCCAAAAGGCAGGTTGACGGAAAAACCGGCTGCCGGACCGTTGAAAACATTTTTACGGGTTTCTCTTTTGGTAATACCTTTTTCGTATAAATAGCCGCCACGCAGCATGACTATATTTTTCAGGCTGTATTCAAGTCCAAAATTGAACTGGTCGTTTGAAAATGAATTTGAAGTAAAATTAGCCGAAAATGTAAGTCTATGATATTCTGAAGGATCGAGATAAAAATCCTGAGAAGCTCCAATATTTACCAAAGTAGGCAGTTCAAATCCTGCCGAGCGTGTATCCACACTCAAAGTTACCTCCTCACCTTCAAAACTTCCCCTGCGGGTAAGGCCATCACCCCCGAATTTCATGGGTGTTCCCACATTTCTGAGGGAAACTCCGAATTTTGTTCTCTGCTTTTCTTCGTCCACCAGATCGGTGATGTACTGCAGGCCTGCATCAAAGCAAACACCCATGGCACGGGCATTTGGTATTGATTCGGAAATAATCCTTGTAGTCAGTCCGGCACGGATACGATCAGAAAAGATATAGGAATAGCTTAGCCCAATATTGACAAAAGAAGGGCTGTATGTACCTATTCCACCTTCAGGTTGATTTTCAGTGGTAATTTCTATACGTCCGAAATCAAAGGACATGATACTGATGCCAATAGCACTGTTTTTGGCAGCACCCATTTTCTGGGTTAAACCAAAAGAGTTGATAAAAATATCACTGCCACTCAGCCATGCGGTACGTGAAAACAGAAATTCAGAGTTGGGAACGCCAACAATGCCTGCAGGATTAAACATCATGGCTTCTACTCCTGAAATGCCTGCTGTATTACTGCCAACCCATCCCGAGCTACGTGCCCATGGATTGATAGTCAGCTCGGTAGCTCCGGCCTGACCAACCCTGTCGGGGTTGCCGGCAAATAAGGAGAATGAAGTCAGAAACAAAATGAATACTGATAAAAATTTATTCATGATCATAGCTTTTATGTCGTTTTAGAAAGTATCAAGATCAATCGGCCTCATGATGCCAAACCATTTCAGCGTTTTTGAGCCGAGTTCGTAACCATTAACATGAATGATGTACAAGCCACTTGCTATGGGTATTCCGTATTGGTTTTTCAAATCCCAGTCCCAGTAAGTAACATGATTCTCATCTGTTTCATCTTTAGTAACTTTTCTTACCAGAGCACCGCTCAACGTAAAGATCATGATTTCACATTTCTTCGGCAGATTAATGAACCTGACCCTGTTGTCGAGCTGTGTTTTTTCGTAAGATGAGTAGGCATAATACGGATTGGGGACAATATTAACTTTTTCAATGGCTGATTTACCCAATTCAAGGTTGTTTTCCATCGAAACCGGATTGGTGCTGAAGCGGTAAACCGGCAGATTATTATTGACGGGATTATCACTTGTCTTAAATGTCTGATAGGGTTTTTCAATTCTGATTCTGATTTTGGTTTCAGTCGGAATCAGGCCATCCTTCAGTGGAAGAAGATCTTTATAAGGCTGTGGCATCATCACATACATACACTGCGACCAGAAATAAATCTGCTGGAACTGTGTCGGATTACTGTTGAAAAAGTCAAGATATTTCTTGCCTTCATCATAAGCTGAATAATAGGTAAATGTAGTATATTTCGAAGCAGGACGCGGTTCCATGAGATAAATATAATGTTTTGCTCCCCAAATGTATTTGTTGATTTCACGGTGAGAGGCAGCCGGGTTTTGGAAGGCCGTGGTAGGATTCCAGATCATGTCGGCTCCGTTGTAGGCTTTCCAGTATGAGTCTTCACCAAAAATGATATTCATTCTTTCCCCTGTTTCGAGACAGATGGCATAACCAGGGAACCATGACCTTCCCTTTTCTGTGGTTGAATAGATGGGGTTGCCCTGAGCATCGATATCGTTGTAACTTGACCAGCTGTAATGGTTACGCAGTCCGTGTTTCTTGACATTTCCTTCAGATAGGTTTTCATCTTCACAGGTCTCAATGACCACACATTTTGTCCATTTGCTTTTATCAGAAGTTAAAACCAGATCAACACTCTGAAGTCTGTCAATGGAATTGTCATTGTATTTCGAAGACAGATATGCTGGGCCAAAGGAATAATAACCATTTTTAACAGCATTTCGGGCGGCAAGTCCATAAGGGGCAAAACGTCCGTCAAGAACTTTTTCATATACCTCACTCGGATCGATGAAAGTAGTGCCATCCATGGCATCATCAACAGCAAGATCGGTAGTTCCTGCTTCATTCTGAAACTTACCTGAACGTATCCAGTTATAAGGCCAAGGAATTTCTTTTGCAGCCGAAGGGTCTCCATCCGGAATGCCTGTCAGCCATGCTTTCGAAATATCCTCAAAATCAAGACTTGCTTCAATAAAGCCATTGTTTTCAGTGAGGGTATCCTTGGTCGGGCCTATCACATAAGGAACCTTGATCATTAATCCCCACTTGGGGAACAATTGTTCATTGTCAACACCAATGGTAACATCGGAGGTAACACTTTCACCTGTGGTCAGGTTCTTTAATATCCAATAGGCTTTTTTATTTAAAGTCTTGAAATTGCCCGGAGTTCCGGTAATGGATGAGTCAACAAAACGAAGCTCAAAATCAGCCTTTGGTACTTTCAGCGGATCATAAATCATCACCTTGACAGGACCATTTCCACCTTTGTACTTTGGATTAGCTAGCACACTGTTTTTCAGAATATCACTGACACTTTCGTCTGTCAGTTCAAGTATCTGACCACCATTACCTGTACCTTCGACTCTGACAATCTCGGGTCCGTCACCATAGCCGGCATTCAGCTTTGTTCCATCAAACTGAATGTCGTTTTTATGCGGAACAGCGGTATAAACAGCAATATTTTTTCTTCCTGCAAGAAACTGTTCATATTCAAAGGGGTCGAGACAGTTGGCATAAGACAATACCATGAAATGATATGCTTTGTAATTGACAAGAGAACCTTCCCCGCTGGCAAATGCATCTGTTTTAATAGAGAAGGTATGTTTGATACCTTTATCTCCGATTTCATCTACTTTCAGAACAGGCACAATGCCCAGACCGGGGACATATTGACGGTTGACAAGAGAAGTAACCCCATCAACCACATCCACTCTGGCCACCAGCCTTGCTTTGTCCACATTGTCGAGCTCAGCAGTGGTTACCTGTGCATTTTTCAGCTGATAAATCAGATAGCCCTGAAATTTATAGGAGATATATTTTTTGTTTTCATTAAGCAAACTGTCCTTGTAATTTTCAATTTTAGCAGTATTAAGCAAAGAAATAACAAGTTCCTGATCCATTTCACGTATAGCAACGTCTGGAGCGTTTGGCCCGTCAACCAGCTTGAAGTTGTTGTTGTAAAGTTTCTGGGCTTTGTCGTCAGCAATTAAAAGAAGGTCATAAGAGCCGGTATTGCCACCGGAAGTAGCTCGTGCCCAGACCACGCCAATGGTGATATAGTTAACTGCTCCGGGCTTGAGTGTAAAGGGTCCCGCACTTTGTAAAAACCGTCTGTCGCTTGGGGTATTACCTGAAGTAACCTCCGACCATGCCGGTTTCGGCTTTCTTGGATCGTCAGGGAACATGTAGTTAGCTTTTTTATTAGCATCCCAAACGTTCTGAAATCCATCACCACCATAGCGCATTTCCTGCCCGTTTTTAAATTTCCCGCTCAGGTAATAATAAAAATGAATTCCTTCACTTGGATTTCCTTTTAAACTCCAGTCATTGTTGTAATAGACAAATTTCGACATGATAATTTCTTCACCCGGTTCATCAGTTTCACCATCTTTATCGTTATCAACGCCATCATTTAAATCTGCCAGAGGTCCCTGGAAAAAGTCAACACCCACAGAAGGCGGATTTGACCCATATCCATTGACTCCTTCATCAAAAGCATCTCCGTTGTAACAGATGCCAAGGCTCCGTGTTGTATCACATCCGACATAGTCGTCATAGGCATATCCAAGGTCAGCATCCACCCATTGCCCGAAATAAACCTTTGAAATCTTGTTTTTTGAACGGTTGATAATTTTTTGCTGATAGAAAGTCATGTTGTTGATTTCGTCATTGGTAGCATAGGCAAATGCCTGAGTCTGTATTTCGAGCCCGATAGCAAGCGCATTGGTTTCGGTATGCGTATTTCCTTTATCATTGTAAACAAACCAAAGGGTCTGGTCACCAAAGACATCAGGATAATCACCTTCATAGGGATTGTATAATCCATCTCCGTCAGTATCGACAAAAGGTGCCAGATATTTAGCCTGACCCTTGCTTTCGTCACCATGAGCAGGCCAGTCGCGGATATTATCACTCATGATATCCCCGTTGGATTCAATAAATTCATCAATCTCCTCACGGGTTACCTGAAAAATTTTATCCCATTTGATACATTCCGAAACATCAATGGAAGCGGAATTTACATCGAGAGGTCCGGGAAAGAAATCCCAGCTTTCTCCCTGACGATAGGTCATGGCAGCGGCTCTGAGGTTGTTGCCATCATCGTATCCGCCAATCCATAATGCACCGGCAAATAAAGCTGTTTTTTTGGCAACCCCTTCTTCATCTGATTTAGGAACTTCGTATTTGGCATTTCCGACCAGGTCCCACCACATATCGCCACCGTTCATTATCCTTGCTCTGACATTATTAATATCAAGATTGGCTGAAGCAGAAGCAGGATCACAACCGGCTGCAAGTTTCCTGACCGTTTCGCTTTGTTTTTTCTTTTCCATTCCCGGAACATTCTCGGCAGCTTTTAAATTATATGCCAGAATGAGCATCGTTCCCAGAAATACAAGTACTTTATTCATAGTTACTTCTTTTTAAAATTAAAAACTAATGGTTGCACCCAGACGTACCAGCCTTGGAGAACCATAATTAAATGGATAATTAACCTTAATCATATATTGATCATAAAATGCCTGGCTAAGGGTTGCTTCTTCAACTGCCTTGACACCCTGAGAGGATGACAGGAAGCCATCATCGTCCGGATCCCCTGTAAAACGGTAAACATAAACAATGTTTTTGAAATCAAACAGGTTTTGTACCCAGATGTAAGCATTAATCATCATAATGGGCATGGCTGTCAGCTTTTTGTCAGATTCTTTCTTCTTATAGATAAGAAAATCCTTGTCAAGCTTGACATTAACACCATAAGTCCATGGATAGCGGGAACCGTTCATGGTTCCTTTGAGTACTTCAGACTGGCGGATTCCGATGCCAACAGCTTCAGTTACATTACCCTGTTTTGAATAAGGCCTGCCTGAAGTGGCACTAAAGAGGAAATTAACTCCTGTATTTTCGAGTAATCTTTTCCCTTTTTTCGTCAACGGACCATTGTACATTTCCCCTCCCCTGAAACGGTAATCGAGCTGGCCGGTGATGGTATGACGATAGTCGTTGTCAAGCGGGAAAGGTGTTCTGAGGTTTGGCTGGCCGGTGCTGATCAGGTTAGCCTGTGAAGCAGCATTTGATCCTGTTCCGTCAGCAAATTGAAGGGTATAGCTAACTAAAAGCTGTACGTTGTTGGTTTTTGTTCTTCTCAGATCATACTGGAAAGAAAAGCCTTTGACAGTTGAAAAGTCAATATTGTCGAAGGTCATGTATGAACGTGGATATGCCTGATTAATCATTCTGACGTTAATCAGGTTTCTTGTTTCATTATAATAAGAGTTGATGGTAATGGCTGAATTTTTTGAAATAGCCTGTTTAAAACCAATTTCATAACTGGTAATACGTTGAGGTTTTAAAGCTGCATTGTTCAGGCTGGATGTTCCTCTCTGTTCGAGATAATAATAATCATCAATGGTCGTAAACAATCCTGAAGTGGGACGCATGACCCTGATGTCGTAATTGGCAAAAAAGTTGGCCACGTCAGAAATAGGGAATGAAAAGTAAACACGGGGAGAAACATCTACCTGTGGTTCATAGTCTTTGAAAGATTCCTTGGTAATTTTCAGGTTATCTTCATTTCTTTCGACCAGATAAGGAGCAATATTGCCTGAGGTGGTTTCAAGTGTCAAAACGTTGGGGTCATTAATTTCTGCCCCATTGGCATTGTACCATCTGTCGCCATCACGGTAACCAACAATTTTTGTAGGTTTGAACGGATCGTCCACATAAACCACATAATCGGAGCCCATATTGCCGGGATGACTGACAGGCTTACCATTGATATTGGTTACTTCAGCTACGGTAAAGGCAGGATATAAGCTATATTTGTCTTTGAGAACCAATTGGTTGGCATCGAAACGATCGACACGGATACCAATACGGAAAATCATATCACGAAAATAAAACAGGTCTTCAATAAAACCGGCCATGTAAATGGGATTGAGCGGGGCAATCAGTCTTTGATCGCTGTTTAAAAAGTCGTCAATGGAAGGTTTTTGTTTCAACCTGCGTCCAAGGTAATCGTATCCATAATACGCTACCAGATTTCTTGATAATAATTCATCGGCACTGAACATATCCAGACTGAAATAATCGGGAGTATAGCGGTCAATATTGATCAGGCTCTGGTCGGTAATCGGATTTCCGTAAACGTCTTTTGCTCCGATAGATTTAAGATAAGCTCTGAAATTTTTATCAAATGTACTTTGTTGTCCATCGTCAAGAATCGGATAGTTAATGGTATCGAGAAAGTTTCCGAAAGAGTCATAAACAGGAATGGGATGACGTGTGTCGAGCTGCTGAAGGTGATTATTAATCAGCGACCTCATGACCGTCCACAAGCCATTCGGCCCGACAGAGTAAGAATTTTGCAAACGTTGTTCATACTCAAAACCAAAGGCAACGGCATGGTGGTTTATGTCCATTGAAGCCTTTCCTGTAACCCTGAACTGGTCTTCATTGTATTTGCTGTAACCGACTGCAATGGCTCCGATATTTGTCCAGAGAGAATAAACGTTTCCGGGATTATCGCCATTAAGCAGACCGCCCAGTTGCTGGATAGTTGTCAGGTTACTAACCTGATTATCACGTAATTCATAAAGCTGCCTGGTGTAATTGGCCCTGGCTTCATTATAGGCATAAGGTGTAAACTTAACAAACGTATCCCTGTAGCCACTGAAAATAAAAGCACGTTCCAGTTTGCCATCTACCGTATCATAGTCGTAACGGTAAACAGGCTCCCAGTAGCGTTCATAAGTGCCTAAAAATCCATACTGAAAAAAATTATCTTTAAAATCCTGATGCTGAGAAATATTATAGTTTTTGGTATAATCGGCCATGATGGTATAAAATGCGTTACTGATTTTCAGGCCTTTTTTAGCTTCAGGTTTTTTGGTCTGGTCTTTTGAAGCCTCTTCTCCAAAATTTAATTTCTGATAAAAACGGATATATCCGCGGAATGTAGTATTGATAAACTGAGCTTTTGAAGCTTCTTTCCAGTTGAATAAGGAATAAGTCCATGAATAGCCGCGACCTTTTGAATAGCTGCCCATTGTACCAAGGGTAATGTTGAAGGAAGGTTTTGGCTGAAAATCAATCTTTGAACTTAAAGTATAGCTTTGATTTTCAATATCCGGGTGAACTTTAATCTGCTCCATGCCTTCCTTGGTTATGTATTCAGCAGCCGGAACAAAGCCCAGTCCACCGGGCGATGGAGCAAGCGGATTTTTATAAATCTGCTCATACACATCTTCCTTGACTTTCCAGAACGGGATGGGTGAAGGGCTTGGGTCTTTACGGTAATTGATATTTCCTCCGATTAAATAACCAAGAATAGCTTCCTGGGAAGGTGTTCCTTTTTTAGCATTGTTTCTGACAATGATAGGACCTGAAATACCACCTTCAATGGTATTATAGCCATAAGGATCAAGAAGTTCTGAAGTGATTGCTTCGACACTGCCGGCAAACTGGTTGGAAGGACCTCTGGTGGTAATTGAAACCACACCACCTGTCAGGTCGCCATATTCTGCCGAGATACCTCCTGTTACAGTATTGATTTCTGCAATCATGGAGTTGGGAATACCTGTGCTACCGCGGACTTTTATCCCGTCAACCAGATAAACAGTCCCTTCACTTCTTTGTCCTTTCACACTTCCACCCTGAATACCGGGGGTTAACTGGACAAGGTCACCAATACTTCTTGTCGGAGCTTTTTTAATGTCTTCAGCAGAGAGTGTGGTTCCTGTTCCTTCTGTTTTTTCTACCAGGGGTTTTGTATATTCAATAATTTCAACAACATCCGTTTCAATGACTTTTTCTTTCATCTTGATATCCTGATAGGATATTTTTCCTGAAGAAATAAAATAGCCCTGAATGATGACATCATTATATCCGATGTAGGTAGCACGTATGTTATAAGTCCCCGGAGGAATTGGTTTTATGGTGTAATTACCATTAATATCAGTAGAAGCTCCTCCCTTCTGAATTCCATCAAGCAACACCACCACATTGGCTCCAATCAATGGTTCTCCCGATTTTGCATCAAACACTTTTCCGGTCAGTGTACCAAAATTGGATTGTCCAAAACCGTATAGGCTCAATAAAATACCTATTGCCGAATAGATTAACGTTTTCCTTATCATAGGGTTAGTTTTCTATAAATTTTTAAAGGTTCAAATGTAATACACTCCGCATAATTACCAAACACTCTCTTTTTTTTGTTCAAAAATAATATGGCTGATTCAACAATAAAAGCAATAATGAGTAATCAGACCTATCAGGTTAGTTTTCAATCTTTTTTATCGCTTTTTACCTGCTTGATTTTCTCAATAAGTATCTGATGTATCCGCATCTCCGATTCATGTGTCTTTCCTGCAATATGCGGTGTCATGACTACATTACCGCTGTTTGCCAGATAATCCAGCAAATCTTTTTGTTCCGGAGTTAAATTGTTAAAGTCCTCATTTTCAAATACATCTAAAATAGCTCCCCTGATTTTCCCCAATTGAAGTCCATTTACAATGACCCGCGTGTTGGCAACTTTTCCTCTTGAGGTATTGATCAGATAAAATGGTTTTTTGACAGCCTGAAGAAATGTTTCATTGAAAAAATAATGATTTTCAGTATTGTAAGGTATATGAAAGCTGATGATATCGGATTCATTCATCAAAACCTGAAGACTGACTTCTTCCACTCCGGTCGGGGCAAAATTCTTTTTGAATTTATCATAAGCCAGTATCCTGACCCCGAAGGCCGACAGACGTTTCGCAAAAGCTGAACCCATATTGCCAAAGCCAATAATGCCAACGGTTTTACTCATTAAATCAGTTCCTGTATTGACATTCCGGTCAAAAATTCCTTTTTTAATCTGATCGTTTGCCTGAGGTATTTTTCTCAACAGACTGATTAATGCGCCAACGGTAAATTCTCCAAGGCTATCTCTGTTTCCTTCAGGAGAGTTGAATACATGGATATTTTTTGCCTGAGCTATTTCCATGTCGATAATATCGAGTCCTGAGCCTGGTCTCACTATGTATTGTAAGCAAACTGCTTTTTCCAGCAAATCTTTGCCGGCCTTCAACCTTCCTCTTATGTACAAACCGCTGTAGCGATCAATAATTTTTAGACAATCTTCCTTCGATATTTCAGCATATTCGTCAACATCAAAACCCATTTTTTTCAGCTCCCAGACAAAAAAATGCGGAACAATCTCCGTGATTAAAAACTTTTCTTTAGCGGCCATGAAATTTTATTTAATCCATGCTGTTTCTTGTTGTTTATGCTCCTGATAAATCTTGAGCAAGCTTTATATATTCCTCAAAATCAAGTGTTTCAGCTCTTCTTCCCAGCAAAGTTGTATCTATAGGTGAGATGTTAAATCCTGCTGCTTTCAATGAATTTTTAAGCGTTTTCCTTCTTTGCCCGAACGCTGCCTTCACCACCGAAAAATAAAACCTGTCTGAAATACCGGTTTTCATATTTTCCTTTCTCTCCATCCTGATCACTGCCGATTCAACCTTCGGAGGTGGAAGAAAAACAGTCGGAGGCACTTTGAAAAGTATTTTCACTGAATAAAAGGTCTGCACTAAAACACTGAGCCTCCCATATTCCTTGCTTCCGGGTGCTGCCACCAGCCTTTCCGCA
>JAAYUY010000171.1 GCA_012517435.1 Sphingobacteriales bacterium
TCTGTATATCATCTGAATGAAGGGCATTCTGCATTTCTGATCATCCAGCGTTTTATCAATCAGGTCAAATACAACAAGCTTGATTTTGATGCAGCAAGGGAAGTGATCAGGTCAAGCACTGTCTTTACTACCCATACCCCTGTACCGGCCGGCAACGAAACTTTTGAATATAAACTGGTTGAAAATTACCTGAAAAGCTATGTGGAAAACAACGGTATTTCATGGGAAAGGATCCTTGATGTAGCTGGATATAATACCGAAAAGGGCGGAGAGTTTGAAATGACGGTGCTGGCACTTAAAAATACCTTGAGAAAAAATGGTGTCAGCAAGCTTCATGGGGTTGTCTCGAGGAAAATGTGGGAAAAAATATGGGAAGGATTTTTACAGGAAGAAGTTCCTATTAGTCACATTACCAATGGGATACATACAGCCTCGTGGCTTTCAACAGAAATGAAAAACCTTTTCAGCAAATATCAGGTGCTCAATCTTCAGGAAGAATTGCTGAATAAAAACTACTGGGAAAAAATCAATAATATTCCTGACAAGGAAATCTGGCAGACGCACATGAACCTGAAAAGCAAGTTTTTCGAGTACATCAAGGAAGTCATTATTTCGACATGGACACGCGAAGGGGAGGAGCCTTCACTGCTCGACCAGCTGTTGCTTAACATCAACCCAAGTCAATTGACCATTGGATTTGCCAGAAGATTTGCCACCTATAAACGTGCTAATCTGTTGTTTACTGATTTTGAAAGACTTAAGAAAATTATTCTGAATCCCCGCCATCCTGTACAGATTATTTTTGCCGGAAAAGCACATCCGGATGATGTGGAAGGTGCCCGGCTTATAAAGGAAATAGTTGAGATTTCAAAACAGGATGATTTTCTTGGCAAGGTCATTTTCCTGGAAGATTATGATATCAAGCTGGCCAGAAAACTGGTAAGTGGAGTTGATTTATGGCTAAACAATCCTATCCGGCCTTATGAAGCATCGGGGACAAGCGGAATGAAAGCCGGTATTAATGGCGTCATCAACTGCAGTATTCTGGATGGCTGGTGGGACGAAGGCTATGATGGCACCAACGGCTGGGCTTTCGGTGAAAAGAAACAACTTAAAAATCCGGATACACAAAAGATTTTCGACAGTGAATCCCTTTACGACCTGCTTGAAAATGAAATAATACCGGAATATTATACCCGCAACAATGCCGGTATTCCCCAGCGCTGGATCGACCGTATGAAACGCTCCATTATTACAATCATTTCCGAATACAGCACCCACCGCATGATTCGCGATTATATGGAATGCCTTTATGTCCCTGCTGCCAAAAAATTCAACAGCCTTATTCAAAACAATTTTGAAAAAGCATATCAGTATGCCGATTGGATCAAGTCAATCAGAAGCAGGTTTCTGACCGTGCATATTAAAAACATCAGTATTAAAGGTTCTCATGGCGACAGTCTGAATGTGGGAGATCATATTTCCGTTTCTCTCGAAGTTGATTCTGGGAAGGTAAATCCGGAAGAAATCATGGCTCAGCTGATCATTATCCGCGATACCCAGCACTATTCAATAAAATTTTCGGAGAAAAGCGGAATTCATAACGAGAACATTCAGGTAATCAATATGAAACAGCAAAAAGCAGAAGGAAGCGAAATCAGCTTTAACTGTAAATATGTGGCAGAGAAATCCGGAAAGTTCAATTATGGCATCAGGGTACTTCCTACCCATCCCGATATGTCGGCTCCGACCGACCTTAATATTGTTTACTGGGCATAACATTTTCCTTTTTCAGTGGATATTTTTTTTCTGAAACCTCTGATCTTATGCAGAATTTTGCATAAATTTCTGCAGTGGACAAAGATTTTATTCAGGGATACAGGATTTATCTGAAGCTTGAAAGAGGCTTGTCGGCTAATTCTGTCGAGGCTTACCTGAACGATTTATCCAAACTTTTACTTTTTACCGAAGGAAAAAATCACGGATTTTCCATAGAAAAAACAGATAAGGAAACCCTGAGAAGTTTTATTTTGTGGATAAATGAAATGGGGCTGTCGGCCAGTTCACAGTCCAGAATTTTATCAGGAATCAGAAATTTTTTCAGCTATCTTCAGGAAGAGCAGGTCATCAGTCAGAATCCTGCCGATCTGATTGATTTACCTCGGATTGGCCGTAAACTGCCGGTGGTTCTGACGGTTGAAGAAATTGATGCCATTGTCGGGCAGATAGACCACTCAACTCCTGAAGGCACACGAAACCGTTGTATCATTGAAGTTTTATATGGCTGCGGACTCAGGGTCAGCGAACTGGTTAACTTAAAAATATCACAGATTTATTTTCAGTATGATTACCTGAAAATTATCGGAAAGGGAAATAAAGAGCGCATGGTCCCATTGGGAAGCGAAGCCAAAAAACAATTATTGCTGTACATTAATAGCGTGAGAAAGCATGGAAAAATTGCCAAAGGATATCAGGAATATGTTTTTTTAAACAGATTTGGTAAAAAACTCAGCAGGGTGATGATTTTTATGATTATCAAAGACTTATGTGAAAAAGCCGGTATCAGGAAAAAGGTAAGTCCGCATACTTTCCGCCATTCTTTTGCTACACATCTGGTGGATGGAGGAGCCGACCTCAGGGCAGTTCAGGAAATGCTGGGGCATGCTTCCATCACAACCACAGAGATCTATACCCACCTTGATACTTCTTATCTGAAGGATACCATTATTCAATATCATCCCCGTTCATAAAAAAAGATAATCAATTATTTCAAAGTTAACCTGTGATTACCGGAACTTCGATTATCTTTCAGGCTTATTAAAATACAGTTTAAATGCATGATTTCAATAAAAGATACATTTTCAATACGTTGGCGATGCTTTTTGTTTTTGCAGTTATTTTTTCTTCCTGTACCAGATATTATTATGGAAGTGCCTCAAACAAAGCATTTTGCAAACCATTGGAACGTGAATACAGGAGTTATGAACGTATGCTGAAGAAAAACTATGGGAATGATCCCAACCAACCTTATCGTTTAATACTTTCTGTAAATAATGAAAATGGAGAGGAATTAGATCATGCGTACATTTACATTGGTTCCGGCAATTCGTACCGTTATTCTTATATGATTGGAAAAGTATCGATGCTTATTGCTGACAGTCAGTTTGTTAAGAAAGAATTTCATTTCAGGATTGTAAGA
>JAAYUY010000172.1 GCA_012517435.1 Sphingobacteriales bacterium
AGAATAAAAGGCGTTTTTATCACCTTTTTGCTCTTTTTCAGGCAGCTGATCACCCAGTCAATATCAGCACTTAATCTGTATTTTAAATCAAAAAAAGGTGCTATTTCCCGCCTGACAATAAAACTCTGGTGGCAAACCACCATCCCGTAACGCATCTTTTTCCAGTTCAGTTGCTCCGGTGCATTGTTATGTGTCAGCTTACTTAAAAGCCCGATTTCCTTTCCGTCTCTGTCTATCACAAGGGTATCACTGTACAGGATGTCGGCCTGAGAGAGATACGGTGAGATCTTATCAATCACTTCATTATCAGCAATTTCATCTCCGGCATTGATAAACCAGACAAACCTGCCTTTCGCCATTTTCAAGCCCTTGTTCATGGCATCATACAGCCCTTCATCAGGTTCACTGACCAAAACATCTATTTGTTTCCTGTATTTTTCAAGAATATCAAGGGTTGTATCCGTTGAACCTCCGTCAATAATCAGGTATTCAAAATGATGCCTGCTTTGATGAAGGATGCTTTTTATCGTCCGCTCAATATGTTCCTCTGCATTGAAAACGACCGTAATGATGGATATTTCAGGTAATTCCCCCTTCATTTTCTACGTTTTAATACGGTTGGTAGCCAGTCGCCAGAGATATTCCGGCAAATGCTTCATTTTAACTTTATAGTTAAATCTGACAAAGGCCCGGTATGCATTCTGAGAAATTTTCAATTCAATTTTCTCTAATTTGACCGAATCAGCAAGGTCTGTATCGAAAGCATCCGACCGGTAGGAGTTAACCCCAGACCTGTCGATTCCGGTATTGGCGACCAATGATTTGCCGGGGTGCAGACAAAGGCCATCCATGAGATAAATACTGGCATACCAGCGGATAAACCATGAATTGACATAGCCTTTCATATTCTTTTTCAGCATCCTGACATAATTGACGCTCCGGTTAATATCAAAACGGTATTTTCCTTTTTCGAGCACTTTTGGTAATAGTTCAGCAGCAGAGGGATTAAAATGTTCCCATGCCCTTTTCCAGGTAGCCCAACCCCAGCAGGTCGGTACAGGATAAAAGAATGTTTCCCCGAAATCTCCTTTCAGCCGTGGAATAAATCCTGCAATATGCATTACTTTTTCTTCATTCTCATACAGCAACAACGCTTCATTCATGTATTCCAGAAAACCAGCAGACAATATCAGGTCATCTTCCAGCACTATCACCTTGCCATAACGGCTGATCACATATTCAACACCTGAAATAATTGATTTTGAAAGCCCTTTGTTTTTTTCACTTTCAATAATTTCGACCGACCGGCACCATATTTCGCTGCGAATAATTTTCCTGACTTTTTCAATATTGAGGATTTGCTCAATGCTGAGACCGTGTTTGGGTCCGTCCGCAAAAATAAACAAACGGCTGTCTTTTGCCAGCTGGGCATTTTTCAGACTGTTCAATGTTTTAAGGGTATGTTCGGGTCTGTTGTAAACAAACAGACATATAGGGGCATAATTGTCAGTATTCAGTTTCATCACTAAAAACTGTATTCAATTCCAGCTGAATATTTTATCAGGTCGGGATACGCAACTGATGGTTTAAAAAACGATGAAAATCTTTTCATTAAGATAAAAGATACTTTATCAAATCCAAGGCGAATATACCAATAATTTATCAGTGGTTTATAAAAATCGTAACCGTTATAGGTGGTATGAACCTTAATTCCGTTTGTTTTATCAAGTGTATGATGGTAAAAAGCATATATCCAGCCGCTTTTCATACCTACATCGGCAAAAGTACCCAGATATTCCCCGCGTCTTTTATTGAAATTAACCCGAAAATACAGGCTTCCTCTTATTTCATTCACTTCAATCCTTTCATTCAAATGCAATATGGTATCGGGAAAAATTTTCCCTTGTTCCTGAGAAAGATGAAAACTGCTGAAAGGAAATTCAAGCTCGCTGCCCAATGCAAAATTCCTGCTCAGTTTAAGTTTGTACCTCAGGTTTAAAGAAAAATAAGTGGACACAAAAGGATTCACCACCGCTCCCGGATTACTTTTCCCAAAATACGATCCGTAAGTAAATAAAAACTGAACATAGTGTTTCTGATTCGGACCAAAACCTTTATCCCTGCTGAAGTCTTCAACTTCTTCTGAAAAAAGCCTGACCTGGCCGAAAGAAAGAAAGCCAGTCATACTCAATGTGATGATTATCAATATTTTTTTCATCTTAAAACTTGAATTCCCGTGTATAACCTCTGAAATGAATCCGTAAAATATTCCCCTTGTCAAAATCTGATTTATTAAAAGTCAGAACTTCTTTTTCAATCACTTTAACTACGTGATATTCAGTTAAAATACCAGTATTATCTGCTATATGGTAATACAAAAGGTTCATATTTCCCAACCAGTCGGTATAATTGAAATTTCCAGGTCTGACAATAACTTTGAATGAGTTCTCCATATCAATGGTATCAAAGGTTTTGACTGGTTCCGGCATGCCATAAACAAAATAAGAAGCCTGAGGAACACCATATCCATGAGCATAGTCGAAATAAGGGAAAAGATGACCGGATTCTTCAATTTTATGAAATAACTCCATATTGGTCAGATTCCTGTCCGACTGCCAGGCACAGGCAGCAAATCCTGCCACCAGCGGAGACGAAAAAGAAGTCCCTTCACTGACTGTCAAATCAACATTTCCGGCAGTTTGCACTCTACCATAGGCACAAACATTGGGTTTCAATCTTTTATCGGCTGTAGGACCTAATGAACTGAAACCGATATGGTAATCTTCATCAGGATCGATTCCTCCGACTGCCAGCACAGAGTCGCCATCTGCCGGGGTAATAATATATTTCCATCTGCTGTCGGCTTCATTTCCGGCAGAATTCACCACCAGGATACCTTTTCGGGCTGCCATATTCGCTGCTTTGACCACCAGGCTGCTTTTCCCATCCATATTTTTGGTGAAATAACGCTGGTAAGTATAGCCCAACGAACTGTTGATAATATCTGCACCATTCTGGTCGGCCCATTCAGCAGCCTCCAGCCACCATTCTTCCTCTGAAAAAGGTTCTCCGCTCACTTCTGTTCTGGCAAGTAAAAACTCTGCCCCCGTTGCAAGTCCTATTTTCAGACCATTATATTTTCCCCCCACACAGGCAAAAGTCTGACGCCCGTGTGAATTGCCTGTGTAAACGTTCTCCTTTTTCTTTGTAAAATCCCATGTTTTAATGATTCTTCCTTCTTCCCTTATTTCTTCAAAGGCTTCATGCTGGTCAACCCCCGGAAATCCGGCATCGAAAATGGCAATACGGATTCCTTTTCCATCCAGCCCGTTTTCCTCAAAATATTGACTTCCCATTCTCCTGACCTGACGCTCCAGTAAGAAAAAATCATACGGTTCGTATGAGGATTTATTCTCCGTTACCAGCATTGGAACAGGTTCTGATAGTTCGACACCTGAAACAAAAGGTAAAGCTGTAATTTTATCGAGCTGCCTGTCGGAAGAAATATAAACTTTGATAAAGTTAAACCAACGGCTGACACATCCTGTGCTGTCGGCAATCGCCTGAATTTCTGCAAGATATGGCTGAAAAACCAGCTTATCTGTCTCTTCCCAAGGAATAGATTGTAGTTCCCTCCTTTCAATAGCTTTTGAATCAAAAAACTGTTCCGGCCTGAAATCAGCATCTCCCTTGTCTTTCAGATAAACTCTGTAAGCTTTTTGAGACAATCCGTTAAAAAAAACCAGATGAATTAAAATTATTAATAGGAATCCATGCTTCATCATCAAATTCTTAATTCTGCAAATATCCATGATTTCTGGGAATAATACGGAGGAATAAAGCATATTCAGGAGGAAATGCAGTTATGCAGTATTCAGCCTTTATCCGCAAAAATGCCAGACCACTATTCGGATGAGGGAATGCCGAAAGCTATTCCAAATTGCTGATTCCCAATCAACTGATGAAATATAAAATGCGTTGGCAAGCATTTCTGTTCATTTAAACTCAACTTCCGTAGCCCCATAGCCATACGTAAATACATCTGCATCCCTGAAGGCTTTTACGTAATCCTGCTTTTTCAGATAGTCGGTTATCCTGCTTTTTAAACTGCTTACACCTATTCCGTGTATGAATATTATCCGCCTGTATTTAAAAGCATGTGCTTTTTCAAGGGCATTGATAAAATAATTGTACTGATATTCAAATATTTGTGCCCTCGTCATCTTCTGATAATCCTCACAAATTTTTTCTATGTGTAAATCAACAACATCGGGAGGTTTTTCAACCTGAATCCTTTCTTTTGTCCTTTTTTCAGGTAATTCCAGCTTGCTGTCCGAAAACTTAACTTCATTTTTAATGATATAAACCACAGAAGCCTCCTTCCCAATCTCCCTGACATATTCTTTCTTTCTCGAAAGCCCTTCTTCAGTAGGTTTTAGGGTAAAAATAACCGGCTTTATTAATTCAGTTACATGGAATTTATATCTGAGCAGGCAAAGTGTAAAATCAGGTAATTTATTGGCGGAAACTTTTTTAAATGTTACCAGCAAAACAAAACCTCCTGCATTCAACTCTCCTTTGGCTGTCAACTTCAGACCTGCGTCTGAAGATTGATACAAGGTAAAAAACAAACCATCTCCCGTATTATTGATCAAAAACAAGCTGTATTGCCGGTTGGTTTCGTCAGGAAGGAAAGCCAGTTTTACAGCCTCTGCCTGATTTACATCTGAGGTATCCTGTTTTTTTTCAATCACCTCATACTTCTCCTCAAGGCTTTGCGGTTTAGTTGCCGTACCAGTAATTTTGATGACCTGTGTTTTTATAACAGGGATAGTCAGTCCATTTTCAAGGGTAACCATCAGCAGGTTTTTATCCACAATAGCCGCAACGACTCCTCTTGTATTGTCGTCAACAAATTCGACTTTATCGCCAGGGTAAAATTCTTCCATATCAGTCAAGTCCTTCAGGAAGGTTCATGATTAAAGTTTTTTCTTCCTCTATAATATTGATAATTAAATCACTATGAAAAGGGATAAGCCGTTCGTCATCGAGTACAAGCAGATAATGAGCGGGTGTTTTTTCAACTGCTACAACCCTGCCGGTTTCTTCATGATGCTGATTGACAACAAGGTAACCGGTCAATTGTAATTCCTGCCAGCCTTCCTTCAGATAACGCTGAAGATTTTTTTTCTTTAACAGAACCTTCATTCCGCCAAAGGCAGCCGCCTGCTCTTTTGAAGTTATTTCTTCGGTTCTGATGAGAATATAACTTTCGCTGTATTCCCTGACTTCCAGAATATGAAAAGGCACAGGTTTATTGTGAACAGCAATAAATATAAAGCCTTTTAAAGGAGAAGATAACCGAAAAACAGGAAGAAAATTAATTCTGAAAATGCCTGAAAATCCATGGGTTTTTGATACAAAACCAACATGTATCAGTTCATCTTCAAACATCCCATTAAAGGTAAACCATGAAATCAGATAAAAATTTTATTCCTGTTTAGGCTCTGCCTGAGGTGCTTCGGACTGTCCGGATTCAAGAGCTTTTCTTCTTTTCTCCTGAATCTTTTTCATCCTGCTCTCATTGATTTTAGCTTCAGCTTCATTTCGTTTCTGAAGTTCTTTCTGTCCTTCAGCTTCAAGCTTTCTAAGTGCTTCAGCATATTTTTCCTGTTTCTGCTTCAGAAACTCAGCATATTTTGCATCAGCTTCTTCCTGTGTGAGGATATTCATGCTCACACCCCTGAGCAAATGCTTTTTGTAAAGGACGCCATGTTTTGATAAAATATTGCGGACTGTTTTTGTGGTCTTTGCCCCCTGATTTAACCAATAAATTGCTCTATCGGTATCAATGCTGACCTCGGCAAGTTTTGGTAAAGGATTATAGAATCCTATTTTTTCGATAAACCTGCCATCCCTGGGAGAGCGGGAATCCGCAACAACAACATAATAATATGGTGCTTTTTTTCTCCCCTTTCTTTGTAAGCGGATTTTAACTGCCATTTAATCTAAAATTTTAATGATTTTATTTTCCTGCAAATTTCGGTGCAATTAATTTGTTTACCAAATTAATTAAAAGGGAATCTTGGAGCCATTTTTCCCTTTAGTGATGAGGTATTCATTTTTTTCATAATTTTCCGCATCTCTTCCAGTTGCTTTACCAACTGATTAACTTCCTGAATGCTTGTTCCGCTTCCTTCAGCAATGCGTTTTCTTCTGACTCCATTTAAAATAGCCGGATTTGCCCTTTCTTTCGGGGTCATCGACAGGATGATGGCTTCCAGATGAACCAGCGATTTTTCATCAATATCCTGATTTTTTATTGCCTTCCCCATGCCCGGAATCATGCTCAGCATGTCTTTGATATTTCCCATCTTTTTGACCTGACGCAGCTGCTGCAATAAATCATTGAAATCGAATACATTCTGCCTCAGTTTTTTCTGCATTTTCCTTGCTTCCTGCTCGTCAAACACCTGCTGCGCTTTTTCGACAAACGACACTATGTCACCCATTCCCAATATCCTGCTGGCCATTCGGTCGGGATAAAATATATCGATGGCATCCAGTTTTTCACCAATACTGACAAACTTGATGGGTTTGTTCACCACTTTCAGAATGGAAATAGCGGCACCTCCTCTGGTGTCTCCATCCAGTTTTGTGAGTACCACTCCATCAAAATCAAGCACATCATTAAAAGCTTTGGCCGTATTGACGGCATCCTGACCCGTCATGGAATCCACGACAAACAGCGTTTCTGAAGGATTGACTGCTTTCTTTAACTGCTCAATTTCTTTCATCATCTGCTCGTCAATGGAGAGTCGCCCTGCCGTATCAATGATAACAAGGTTTTTGCCATTGTTGCGGGCATAAGCCAGGCTGTTCTGAGCTATTTTTACCGGATCTTTATTGTCATCTTCGCTGTAAACACTGACATTTATCTGTTGTCCGAGCACTTTAATCTGTTCGATAGCAGCCGGACGGTAAATATCGCAGGCTACCAGCAACGGATTTCTTCCTTTTTGCTGATAAAAACCAGCCAGTTTAGCGGCCAGTGTTGTTTTACCGCTTCCCTGCAG
>JAAYUY010000173.1 GCA_012517435.1 Sphingobacteriales bacterium
AAAAAAGCCCGAAGGGCTGACATGATGATAACCTCGGAGGAAATAGGGAAAAAAGCCCGAAGGGCTGACATGATGATATAACCGTGCCCTAAAATGATGCTCAAACCCCGAAGGGGTGGCATAAATCTCATCATTAGGTTCAACAAATCCTTACTATCTGGATTCTATCCATTTTTTTGCATTGACGAAAGCTTCTATCCATGGAGTGATTTCATCCGCTTTTCTGTCAGGTGGGTAGTAAGCCCATTGATGTGGATAAAAAGCTCTTTCAAGGTGAGGCATCATAGCCAGATGGCGTCCGTCTGCAGAGCAGATGGCTGCTGCTGCATAATCAGAGCCGTTTGGTAGTCCTGGATATTCGTGATAGGTATATTTAACAGGAATATGATATTTCTCTTCATGTTCAGGCAAGCTGAATTTCCCTTCCCCATGAGCCACCCATATCCCCAATCGTGACCCTGCTAGTGACTTTAACATAATAGAATGATTATCAAGTATATCAACACACAGAAAGGCAGATTCAAATTTACCGGAATCGTTGATGCGCATTTTAGGATGTTGACTATGTTCGGGATAGATTAACCCAAGTTCCACCATCACCTGGCAGCCATTGCAGATGCCGAGGCTAAGGGTATCCTCTCTTTTGTAGAAGTTTTCAAGTGCCTTTTTTGCCCTTTCATTGTATAAGAATGCACCTGCCCAGCCTTTTCCGGAGCCAAGTACATCTGAGTTGGAAAAGCCACCTACAAACACGATCAGATTTACTTCACTGAGATCTTCTCTGCCTGACATCAGATCAGTAACATGTACATCTTTAACATCAAAACCAGCCAGATACAGCATGAATGCCATTTCACGGTCGCCATTGACACCTTTTTCCCGAATGATGGCAGCTTTTATTCCGCTCTTTTCTCTTCTTAACGGATTGATCTGATAATCAGTATTTTTCCCGTTAAAATGTTCGGGGAAACGGAATGTTAATTCCTGCTTGCTGTAATTCTGAAAGCGTTTAAGTGCATGTTGTTCTCCTGATTGTTTCCTGTCGAAGAGGTAGGAGGTCCGGTACCAGATGTCTCTGTATTCACTTATGTCGAGGCTGATGTCTGTTTCTGAAGACAGGATATGAAGGGCATTGTGTGAGTTTGAGGTACCAAGTATTAAATAGCTGATGCCATTATTTCCCAGAAATTCAGTTACTTCCTGAGTCTTTTCAACCTGAATAACAACAGCCGGTTTTTCAGAAAATAACAGTCGGATGATGTCTTTCTCAGCAAAATGGGTTAAGTCTGCCGTAAAGCCTGTTTCATTATCGGAGAAACACATTTCAAGCATACAGGTAATAAGTCCGCCAGAAGAAACATCGTGTCCGGCCAATATCCATCCGTTTTGAATGAGCTGCTGTATGCTGTCAAATGCTTTTTTAAAGTATTCAATATCAATAATATCCGGAGTGTCATTTCCTATAAAGTTATTGATTTGTGCAAAAGCTGAACCACCTAATGAAAACTCTGATTTTGAAAAATCGATATAGATGAGTGAAGAATTTTCAACCTTCTTTAGATCAGGGGTAACGGTTTTGGTAAAATGATCAACTTCAGCCACTGCACTGATTATCACGGTTCCGGGTGAAATAACTTTTTCACCGTCAGGGTATTTCTGAACCATAGATAGAGAATCTTTTCCGGTTGGTATATTGATTCCGAGTGCCACAGCAAATTCACTGACAGCCTGAACAGCTTTGTAAAGCCGGGCATTTTCACCCTCAATCCGCGATGGCCACATCCAGTTGGCACTCAGTGAAACACCTTTCAGCCCATTAGTGAGTGGAGCCCAGACCAGATTGGTAAGAGCCTCTGCAGTGCTCAGGCGGCTGCCTGCTTCAGGATTGATGAGTCCGGCTACAGGAGCATGGCCGATAGAGGTAGCAATGCCTTTTTTCCCTATATAATCCAGAGCAGCAACGGCAACATCATTAAGCGGAAGCTGTAATTTTCCGGTACATTGCTGGATGACAACTTTTCCTGTAACCGATCTGTCCACTTTGTTGGTCAGCCAGTCTTTACAGGCAACAGATTCGATTTGCAATACCTGTGCGATATAGTCAAACAGTTTTTCCGGATGGTAGCTGACAGCCTGATATTCAGACTCTATGGTTATATCTTCCAAAACGGTTTTAGGGGGTTTCCCAAAAAGGTAGGCCAGGTCAAGGTCAACAGGGTTTTTACCTTTTGGATTGGCAAAAAGCAG
>JAAYUY010000174.1 GCA_012517435.1 Sphingobacteriales bacterium
ATCCAGTTGTACCACCTGAGTTTTTCCCTGAAAAAAAGTAAGGATACAAAAATGCTGAATAAAACGATACCGATATGATTGACGGCAAAAACAGAGGCAGAGACAAGGCCTGATTTGTTTAATGCCTGAATGAAAAAATAAGTTGAGCCATAATTGACGAAACCAAGCACAGCTCCTAAAATTAAAACATTCTGACGAAAAAGGTTGTTAAAAGCCTGATTTTTAATGAAAAAGACCAGAAAGCCTGAGATTCCGGCAATGAGAAAAAGAAAAGAAGTGTATAAAGGGAGAGATGCAGCATTTAAAAAGGCCGCCTGAGAGTATTTCAGCAGAGAATCAACAATGCCGGCACCAACAAAAATGACCACAGGCAGTAAGAATGATTTATGATCATTAATGGATTTATTCTGAACTTTTCTGAAAATTGAGAGGTAAAGTCCACCCAGTGCGAGAACTATCCCTGTAATCTTTGGAGCCGTCAGCAAATCGTTAAAATAAACCACAGAAAAAATCACAGGAATAATCAGCGACATTCTGGAAGCAATGGCTGTTCTGGTAATGCCCGCAGAATTTACCGACAGACTGACGAGGTAAAACATGGCAATGAAAAGTATTCCGGTAAGCAGGATGACTGGAAGATGAGGATAAATGGTCTTAAAAACCTGACCGAAATTATGCTCAGAGATAATAATGCCGAGGATGATGGCAAAAATGTAGTTAATCAGAATGATGTGAAAACTATCGGCATTTTTTCTTCCTGCAATTTTAAAGATGATATTGATGGCAGAAGAGCAACAAATACAAAGCAACAGATAAATCATTCGATCACTTTTTCAGAAGGTAATGCGGTAAGTATTAAATAAAACCGGTGCAAATTTATCTAAAGCTTAATGACTATAAGTCAGAAAATACAAGTGTTATTGATGTGAAAGGGAAGACAGGAAAAAAGATTTGGAAGAAAAAAAGACAGTGGCTTGATTTGTTTAAAATACAATTGTTTTAAGTCAACCTAATTCGGTCTTTGAACGTCATTAAAAGAAAATGACAAAAAATTGTAAAAAAATTTGCTGTTAGATAAAATTCTAATACTTTTGAACCCTAAATGTAAAATCAAAAAAAGAGTTATATGAGAAAAATTTTATCACTTTTCGTTCTGGTAGTACTCGGAATGAACGTTTTTGCACAGAACAGTATTGTCAGCCAGAAGTTAAACGGGGAAATTCCTAAAGACCCGAAATTGATTCAGGCAACCGAATGGCCTGCATTTCAGGCACCTTACAGGGAAGATATTAAAAGTGAATGGTATTCATTTACCTCAGCACTTGACTTTTTCCTTGGAGGCACTATGAGGTATTTCACCAATGCCATCTTCCCCGATACTTTTGTTCAGAGAGTTAACAATGACGGAACCACCTCGTATGTTAAATGGCATTCAATGGGTCTTGCCTTTGATCCGAGAGACGACATGTGGCCACTTTCTGATTATGACCAACTTGAGAAAAAACAACCATACAGGGTTGACTCAATTGCTTTCAGGTATCTCTATGAAAAATTCAACAGTGATGCAGTAAAAGATAAACTGGTCATTCAGTTTTACAATGCTGACAAGGTTGACCGCTATAATTGGACTTCCACACAGGAGCCATGGGCAACTGTTGAGTATGATACCACTACGCTTAGTGGGGTTGATTTTACCCAGCAGATTATTTATGAACTGGAATACAAAGACACAGCTACATGGGAAAGCGGGCAATACAAATGGTTGTCTTTTCCTGTAAATATTGATGTTCCCAAAACTACTCATCCTATATTTGTTACAACCTTTACCTTTAAACCTGCCTATTCCTATAAATTCAATGACACCCTCATTAATTTTGACACAAACCAGAAAAATAAGCCATACAAAAAGCTGAATGCTTTCTATCATCAGATGTTTTACGATCCGGACGGAACGCAGCTGACATCATACAACAATGGTCTGGTCATGAATTATCAGATGAGATACGGAAAATTCCTTGGTGATAACTTTGGCTGGAGATATTTACCCGGCAATGCTTTCTCAGTATCATACTATCCGTACATTATCTATAAAATCACTTATGACAATGATTGGGTAGATGCCATCAATGAAGGAAATGTCAGTTTCAAGGTCGGGGAAATTTATCCCAATCCTGCCAGACAAAATGCAAAACTGGCTGTCAACCTTATGAATGCTGGCAATGTAAGTATTGAGTTTGTCAATGCACTTGGGCAGAGCGTGAAAGTGATGGACAATGAAAAGGTTCAGGCTGGTGAACATGTTTACACGCTGAACACTTCCGATCTGGTTCCGGGCATGTACATTGTGAAAGTTACCGTTGACGGATATTCAAGCACTCAGAATCTGCTCGTAAAATAAACTTAAAGTTAAAACACTAAATGCCCCGCTAAAACGGGGCATTTTTTTTTGTAAATCCTTTAACATGGACAGGCGGAAAGAAAAAGTGATTAAAATTGAAGCTGCTTTCAAAGCGTGGATGCCATTGCCTCAAACAGAGCTTGTCCATGAGAATCCTTATGAACTGATTGTTGCTGTTATATTATCGGCACAATGCACTGACAAAAGGGTAAATCTGATTACCCCTTCATTCTTTGAACGATTTCCTGATATCTATTCTCTTGCAGAAGCAAAGGAAGAGGAAGTTTTTGAAAAGATTAAAAGTTGCAGTTATCCCAACAACAAAAGCCGTCATCTGGTGAATATGGCTAAATATGTAGTGGAGAATTTCGGAGGGACAATTCCATCATCAGTTGACGACCTTCAAAAGTTGCCCGGTGTCGGACGGAAGACGGCCAATGTTGTGGCAGGTGTGGCCTTTGGCAAAAATACCATGCCTGTCGATACACATGTCTACCGTGTTGCTCAGCGGATGGGGCTTGCACGTCCTTCCAAAACACCTCTGGAAGTTGAAAAACAATTACTTGAGATTATTCCTGAAGAAAAATTGTACTATTTTCATCATTGGCTGATATTGTTCGGGAGAAACGTTTGTCAGGCCAGAAAGCCGAAATGCCATGAATGTTTTATCTCCTCTTATTGTGATTTCTACAGCAACTCAGTCAGGTAAAGCCTTACTTTGAAAAGTAGTTTTTGGTGTAAAAGTCGAAATACGATTTAACTTCCTGTTTTTTGACCATTTCGGTCAGATTTTCCTGAAGAATGATGAAAATCTGAGGATTTCTGTTTTTTATTTTTGTCAGAAAGTTTTCATCTGACTTGATACCTGCAAGATATTCGAAGGCCTTTTCTTTATCAGGGAATTCACGCACAATTATCAGCTGAAGGTCGTTGTTGAGCATGATGCTGTTGATTTCGAGGTTTGCCATGCCATAAAATTTAGCATTGTATTCCGAGAAGGCAGTCTTGATCTCATTGGAATTATATTTTCTGCTTTCAAAGGCATAAACAAAGTAATGAGGGGCTTTATTGTCGAGAATAAAAGCCGGTTTCTCAGTTCCGGGTTCATCTTTTTTCCCTTCTTTGTTCGTTGTACTGCCGTCAGAAATAACAATTTCATTGTTCAGGTAAGCCAGCAGGTTGCTGACTTCATCATTCAGTTTGTTTTCTTTGCCATAACTTTTTTGAAAGTCGGTCAGTGCTTTTATCAGCTCATCCTTTTTCATGTTTTTCGCATTGCAGATAATGCTTAAATATTCAAAGTATGGCCGGAGTTGATGACCTGAATATTTTGTTTTACTGATTTCATTGTTTTCCTGAACTTTTTTACAGTCATTGGCGAGGTAATATTCATAAGTCTGACTGTAAAGCTGCTGTATTTCAGTGTTTCTTGCCAATAATTTTTCTTTGAAATAGTCAGGGTTTTCGAGTAAAATGACGAAGTCGGAATTAGGGAAATCACGTTGCAATGCTTCCTTATGGGCTGATTTTTTATCAGCGTCAGCAGGTTTTGTATAAAGCAGGTAAAGATTGTAATGCAGATATGCTGCATATTTACTATCAGGATACTTTTTCAGGAGCTTTTCATAAGACTGAATGGCGCTTGCAGTATCTTTCAGGCTTTCCAGAAAGATGTCACCTGCACGTTTGAGGGCTTCGATCTCGCGCTTACGCGATGCTTCCATCTGGGCAGGCGTAAAGGGTATGTCGGTGTAATACTTTTGCTTCTCTTTCGGAATGTTTTTCAGAAATGAGTCAATTTGTTTCTTTTCCGTTTCTGATAACACTGCTACGATATCTTCAATGGCCTCTTCTTTTTCGGTTTCTTCTTCAACTTCACCAAAGTCAGTATTTTTCTGACTGATACGCCAGTTGTCTTCCAGCTTACGTTTCCCCCATTTTACCATGAACTCGGATTTACCAAGTGTCATGGCTGACTGGTTATAAAAATACCATTTAGCTTTTCCTGACAGATTATCGTCCATTCCGGGGGGTTGCATATAGCCTTGCTGGCGGCTTTGCATCATTTGCCGGCTCATTCTCATTTCCTGCTCTTCAGCCATTTTGCGCTCCTGTTCGGCTTTCTCCTTTTCCCGGATTTGTTTCAGCTCGTTTTCGTATGCAATGTTTATAAGGCTGTCTCTTGATTTTTCAGGTAGCCTTGCCAGATATTGGAGGCTGTCTTCTGCTTCAGCTGTTACAATGTATTTGACAAGGTCAGCCAGCATCTTGTTTCTTGCAGATATTTTATCGTAATCAGGATAGTTCTCATTAAGATTGGTGATGGTGCTGTCGTAATAACTTTTTGCCAGTTTGTAATTCTGCATTGAAAAATAATAATCAGCCAGTTTCATAAATGCAACACCTTTCAGGTTTTCATTCGACTGATTGTATTTGATGCTGAGTTTCAGATATTCTTCGGCTTTTTTGGTATTATTCAACTTGAGTTCGAGCAACCCCAGTTCAAGGTAAATCTGGTCGAAATACTGTATATTTTTATCATCCAGCAACATTTTTTCAAGTAAACCACGGATGGGTCGGGCGCTTTTTTCATCTGTAACCGAGTAGCAGTGCGATATTTCAATTTTTGAATGAAATGCCATTTCATAGGGAGGATTCCGTTTAATCACTTTCTCATAATATTCGGTTGCCTGTTTGAGATTTCCTGTTTTCTGAAGCAATTGTGCAATAATAAATAGATACCTTGATTTATTGGTCTTTTTATTTTCATATTTGACAGCTTCTTTGAGGTTGTTTGAGGCAGCGAGGTAATTTTCATTTTTAATGTCAACCATTGCCTCGGTTAGCAAAAGCTCCTTCAGAATCTGATTTGAAAAGGCTGTATTGCTTTTGATAAGAGTAATGAAAGCTTTGGTTTCCCCGTATTTTTTCTGCTGATACATACATCTGGCTATCCAGACCTGTGCCTCCTGAGCGATGGTGCTTCCCTGATATTCGTCTTCAATATATTGCAGTGTTTCGAGTGCGGAAAAATAATCACCCCTGTAAAAATATGCCTTGCCTATCAGAAGGTAACTGTCGTCTATCCAGTTGCTGAGTTTTTTCTTTTCAAGAATCTTGGAACATTTTGTCAGAATAAAGTCAACATTGGAGGAATTTGCTTTTCCTGAGGTTTCATCAGGAAATTTAAGTACATGAAGAATATTGGTATAGTCGTCAACATAGTTGGTTTCGGTTTGATTGACAACTTTCAGATAACTTTGATAGGCATTGAAGTAAATATTGTAGTGGGCAGTCAGGTTTTGATAAAATTTATCTATTTTGGAATTTTTTAAGGAAGCACAACCGGTGAGCGACAATACGGCCACCCAAATGAAAATCTGAAATAGAAATTTACGCAAGACCTTTAAATTTTAACCTAATACTAACTAACTTTGAAGCCGCAAAAATATTTTAATTCAGGAGATAATTTAACAATTTTTCATGGCAGAAAGGCAAAACCGTTCATTGGGCGAAAAGCTCAAAGCCAGATACAGACTCATCATCAGAGCGGAAGACAGCCTTGAAGAGAAAACCTCCTTTAAACTGACCAGGTTAAATGTTATCATGTTTATCAGTACCTCGCTGGTATTGGGTTTTCTTGCCGTTTTTTTCATCATTGCCTACACTTCACTTCGCCAATATATTCCGGGTTATGGTGATTTTAACACCATCAGGAAGTTTACGGAATTAAACCAGAAATATGATTCACTGGAAAGAGCTCTTTCCAATCAGGTCAGTTATCTGGAAAATATCCGGAACATTTATACCGGTAACATTGAGCAATATTCATCCAGTGCCTATCCCAGAAATGATTCGTTAAAAGTGATGCCAAAATCAGACCCCAGGAAGAAATCAAAAGAAGATTCAATTCTGAGGCAACAGGTGGAGTCGGAGGAAACCTTCAGCCTGGTAGCCGGAGAAGAAGATAATTCAGCACAAAAACTGAAAAATCTTGTTTTATTTCCTCCTGTCAAAGGAATAGTTACTGAAAAATTCAACATGGCTCAGGGCCATTATGCAATCGACATTGCAACGGCTCCAAACACAGCCATTAAGTCGGTCATGGATGGTGTGGTGGTGTTTGCCGACTGGAGCATAAATACAGGCTTTACCATCATGATCCAGCACAAAAGAAATATGATATCTGTTTACAAACATAATTCAGCATTATTGAAAAATGTCGGGCAGGTGGTCAGAGCGGGAGAGGTTATTGCAGTAGCTGGCGATACCGGTGAACTTAGCCATGGCCCTCACCTGCATTTTGAACTCTGGTATGATGGCAATCCGGTGGACCCTGAAAAATATATTTTATTTTAAGTTTGTTTATACTTTTGCACAAAAATATAATCGTCAGATGAAAAAGAATATGGAAGAAAATCTGAATTCGTTCAGTTTAATAAACGCTAACACAAAATTTGTCGGGGAAATTAATTCAGACTCCGATTTAAGAATAGACGGAACAGTTGAAGGGAACATAAATTCTAAAGCAAAGGTTATATTAGGAAACGGTGCAACGGTAAAGGGTAATATTAATTGCCAGAATGCTGATATTTCCTGTCAGGTAGTCGGAACAATTATCGTGGAAGACACTATTAAATTGAGTTCAACTGCCAATATCAAAGGCGATATTTTCACCAAAAAGCTTATCGTGGAAAACGGAGCCATATTCAATGGTAAGTGTGAAATGGGTGGCGATTTTTCGAAAATCACGAGGGAAAAACTGGCACCCCAGCAAACCTCATTATTCAGTAAAACCTCTGAAAAAAGCAGTGAAGCCTGATTTTAAACATCCATCATTCATTAAATATTCAGCACTCGGGTTTCAGATAGTTGCAACGGTTTTGGCAGGCGTTTTAACAGGGCAATGGCTCGACAGACAATTTCCAAATAAATATTCACTGTTTACAATCATTTTATCTCTCATTATGATTGCCATTGCTTTATTTCAGGTGTACCGTTCACTTCTAAAATAATCAAATTTTCAGGCAATATGAAAAAAGACTTTTCCGTAGCATATCTGTTGTTTTCATTCGTCATTGGAATAATAACCGCAATATCCGTATTTACTTTTATTCCTCAGGGTCTTAAAACAGGTGTGGTGAGCAATGCAGCTTTCTTTTTCTTCGTTACATACCTCTTTGGAATCCTTTTAATCGTTTTTCTTGAAAAAGCCCGCCAGCAGGCCACAGGTCTTATTCTGTCGCTGGTTTTTCTGAAAATGATTGTTGCCGTTGTCTATTTTTTACTTGTTTTTAAGCGCTATGATGAAATGCTGATATATTTCACCTTTTCTTTCTTTATCAGTTATTTGATTTTTACTACCTTTGAAGTCGCATTTATTGTTCGAAAACTAAATAAAAAGCAATAAAAAACCAGATTTTCATGAGGAACCTGACAGTTTTTTTTCTCATTAACCTCTTCCTATTGTATCGCTCGGTTGCAGCTCAATCTCCTCAGAAAGAAAATGATTTCAATCTGGTTGAATTTGCTATGCATCACATAGGTGATTCTTATTCTTGGGATTTCTATACTGTTGACCACAAAACAGTCGGTATAAATTTGCCCAGAATTCTTTTCAATCCTCTGAATAAAAAAATTGATTTTTTCTGGTCAACTCACAGAGCAGTTGAATATGGCTATCTTGAAGAGCATGAATTTAATCCTGAAGCCATTCATGGTGCTTTACTGGTACCTCAGTCAAAAGAATCGCTTGAAAGCCTTGCCGACAGCCTGAAACTTGCTCCCGACAGTGCCTCTGCTGCTCTCTGGCAAGTCAGACTGAATGAAAAAATTAAGGAATCAAGACCACTCGACTTCTCAATTACCAAAAATGTATTGTTCCTGTTTTTTGCTTCCGTTTTATTGCTTTCCATTTTTATATCCATAGCCAGACGTTATCAGAAAAATCCAAACACACCTCCAAAAGGATTGCAATCGGCTCTTGAGCCGGTGATTATTTTTATCAGGGATGATATTGCCAAAACCTATCTCCCTCATCATTACGAGAAATACCTTCCGTTATTGCTGAATTTCTTCTTTTTCATCTGGTTTCTCAATATGATGGGACTTATTCCATTCAGTGGAAATGTAACCGGCAACATTGCCGTTACGGCAAGTCTGGCACTCATTACCATGGTAGTTACCAATGTGAGTGCTAAAAAACATTACTGGGGGCATATACTTTGGTTTCCCGGAGTTCCCGTTTTTGTAAAACCCATCATGTTTGTCGTGGAGCTGGTCAGCGTTTTCACCAAACCATTTGCCTTGACTATACGACTTTTTGCCAACATTACCGCAGGCCATCTGGTTATTATTTCGTTCATTTCGCTGATATTTATTTTTGGGAAGCTTGGGCAGGTGCCGGCAGCCGGATGGGCTACTTCCGTAGTTTCAGTTGCTTTTGCCCTTTTTATCGATTTAATTGAGATTTTAATTGCATTATTGCAGGCATATATTTTTACAACATTATCAGCCTTGTTTATCGGACAGGCTGTTGAACATGGTCATTAACAATTAATTAATTAAAACTATGATTTTATTAGATTTAGGATTAGGATTAGGTGCCGGACTCGCAGCCGGACTCGCAGTTTTAGGTGCAGGTATTGGTATCGGGCAAATTGGCGGAAATGCAGCTCAGGCTATTGCACGCCAGCCTGAAGCCAGTGGAAAAATCAATGGTGCTATGATCATTACTGCCGCTATGATCGAAGGTGTTGCACTTTTCGGTGTGGTGCTGGGTGTTATTATCATTGGTAAAGTTGCTTAATTAGCCTTCTCGGCTGATTGGCTGTTTTTTAATCTTTTGGAAAAATAAATCTGATGATTTTACTCAATGCTTTGTTAACGCCCGGAATTGGGTTAATGTTCTGGACAATTGTCATTTTTCTCTTACTTTTGGTTGTCTTGCGAAAATTTGCATGGAAACCTATTGTCAATGCGCTTAAAGAGCGGGAAAAAGGGATAGAGGAGGCATTGCATCAGGCAGAAAAAGCCCGTCAGGAAGTTCAGGAACTGGTGGCTAAAAATGTTCAGCTGATTGTGGAAGGACAAATGGAAAGAGATTCTATTATTAAAGAAGCCAGAGAAAGGGCAGAGCAGATTCTTGAAAAAGCAAAAGAAGATGCAAAAACAGAAAGCAAGCGGATTCTTTCGGAAGCCCACCAGATGATTCTGCGTCAGCGTGACGAGGCAGTACGTGATCTTAAAAATGAATTAAGCGATATTATTATTGAGACTACCACGGCAATCATCCGGAAAGAACTTGCTGACCCTGAACACCATAAACGCCTTATTGAAGAAAAAATCAAAGATTTGTCCTGATCTTTATGAGTAGCCGGATTACCAAACGATATGCCTCGGCATTTCTTGAATTTTCAGAAAGAAATGCAATCACGGAAATGACCATAACCGATGTAAAACATTTTCTTGAAGCATGCCGTGAAAATAAAGAATTTCTTGTTTTTCTGAAAAGTCCGGTCGTTAAAGTCAGCAAAAAGAAAAAGGTGCTTCATGCTGCTTTTGAGAATGTATTTTGCCGGGAGACGCTCAATTTTATCGACCTGATTGCTGACAACCAAAGGGAAAACCTCCTGTTTGAAATTTTTACCGAATTTCTGGAATTATACAAACAGAAAAATGGCATTGTAACAGCAGAGCTTACCACCGCAGTACCCGTTGACAGGGAGCTGGCTGAAAAAATCAAGGAATTTGTCAGAAAAGTCAGTAGTTCAAAAAGCGTTGAACTGGTCAATAAAACTGATCCTTCCATCATCGGGGGATTTAAAATTAAATTTCATGATAAATTGCTGGATGCCACCATTGTTCATGAATTGAAAGAGATAAGAAAAAGAATGATTAAATAAACGAAAATGCAGAAGATAAATCCAAGTGAAATATCATCCATATTGAGAAGAGAACTTGCAGGCACCGATACCAAAGCCTCACTGGAAGAAGTTGGATATGTGCTGGAGGTAGGTGACGGTATTGCAAGGGCATACGGACTTTTAGCCGTTGGTGCAGGTGAATTGGTTGTCTTTGAGGATGGTACAAACGGAATTGTGCTTAACCTTGAAGAAGATAACGTGGGTATTGTGTTGATGGGTGAATCGAAAAATATTCACGAGGGAGATGTGGTGAGAAGAACCAAACGAATTGCATCGGTAATGGTGTCGGAAGAAATGTTGGGAAGGGTTATTAATCCGTTGGGTGAGCCTCTTGATGCCAAAGGTCCTATTGGTGGTGAAAAATATGAAATGCCGCTGGAAAGAATTGCCCCCGGTGTTATTTTCAGGCAGCCGGTAAATGAACCTCTGCAAACAGGTATAAAAGCTATTGATGCCATGATCCCTATTGGCAGGGGACAACGTGAGCTGATCATTGGTGACCGGCAGACCGGCAAAACCACCATCGCCATTGATACCATCATCAACCAGAAAGAGAATTATGAAAAAGGCAATCCGGTCTATTGTATCTATGTTTCTATCGGACAAAAAGAATCAAATGTTGCCAAAATAGTTAAAACGCTGGAAGACTTCGGTGCAATGCCCTATACCATTGTGGTTTCTGCACCTGCTTCTTCTCCGGCTCCATTGCAGTTTTATGCTCCCTATGCCGGTTGTGCCATCGGAGAGTTTTTCCGTGATACAGGAAGACCTGCCCTTGTCATTTATGACGATTTAAGCAAACAGGCTGTTTCTTACCGCGAAGTTTCCCTGCTGCTCAGAAGGCCTCCCGGTCGTGAAGCTTATCCCGGGGATGTTTTTTACCTCCACAGCCGTCTTCTTGAACGTGCCTGTAAGGTGATTCAATCGGATGAAGTAGCTCGGAAAATGAATGATATTCCTGATTCAATCCGGCATCTGATAAAAGGAGGTGGCTCCCTGACAGCCTTACCCATTATCGAAACCCAGGCAGGTGACGTTTCAGCTTATATCCCTACAAATGTTATCTCCATCACTGACGGACAGATTTTCCTCGAATCAAACCTCTTTAATGCCGGTGTCAGACCAGCCATTAATGTGGGTATTTCCGTTTCAAGGGTAGGGGGAAATGCACAAATAAAAGCCATGAAAAAAGTAGCCGGTACGCTTAAACTTGACCAGGCTCAATACCGTGAACTCGAAACATTTGCTAAATTTGGCTCAGACCTCGATCCTGCCACACGCGCCATCATTGCAAAAGGTGAAAGGAATGTCGAAATTCTGAAACAAAACCGTTATTCGCCAGTTCCTGTTGATCATCAGATTGCTATCATCTTCCTGGGAACCAGCGGGCTGCTGAGCAAGATTGCCGTGAAGGATGTGAAAAAATTTGAAGAAGAATATCTCGATACGCTTGAGGCAAAACATAAGGATGTGCTGGATATTCTAAAGCGGGGCGAAATAAACGATCAGGTGAAAGATACCCTTCAGGCAGTTGCCAAAAGTCTCGAAGCCAGATATGTAAAATAATCAGTCGGTCATGGCAAATCTTAAAGCGATACGTCTCAGAATCAGCTCGGTAAAATCGACTCAGCAGATTACGAAAGCCATGAAAATGGTTTCTGCCGCAAAGTTTAAGAAAGCACAGGATGCCATTTTACGAATGAGGCCTTACGCTGCCAAAATAAATGAGATTATTCAGCCACTCGCAAAGAGTGTGGATGATCTGTCGCAAAATCCTTACTACCGTACCTCTGTTGTCGGGAAAATACTGATTATTCCTGTTACTTCCGATAAAGGTCTATGCGGGTCTTTCAATAGCTTTGTGATTCGGGAAACCATGAAATTTATCGAATCCCAGCAAGCCCTTGGACGTCAGGTCAGTTTGCTTTGTATCGGGAAAAAGGCTTATGACTATTTTAACAGAAAAGGTTTCCAAATCATTGATAAAATCACTGATATTTCGGGGAATGTGCCTTTTGGTAAAATTGTTCCCTATGCCGAAAAAGTGATGAATTTGTTTGAAGCAAAAGAGTTTGACGAAATCAGGATTATCTACAACGCCTATAAAAATCCGGCTGTTTACATCACTACCAATGAACAATACCTGCCGGTTCAACCTGCTGATAATCAAAAAGAAGAGCCCGACCTTCACGGGAGAACCGATTTTATTTTTGAACCTTCCATGGAAAAAATCATTGATGAACTGATTCCGGCAAGTCTTCAGGTGAAGTTTTACCGGATAGTACTTGAGTCCAATGCAGCCGAGCATGGAGCCAGAATGACAGCCATGGACAAGGCTACCGAGAATGCAGAAGAATTGCTGTATGAATTACGTTTGTTCTACAATAAAGAGCGTCAGGCTGCCATTACCAAAGAATTGCTGGAAAT
>JAAYUY010000175.1 GCA_012517435.1 Sphingobacteriales bacterium
CCTGCCTCTGCCCTTGACCCGATTTCCACCAGTAAAATTGAAGAGCTGATTCATGAACTTAAACAAAGTTATACCATCATCATTGTGACCCATAACATGCAGCAGGCTGCCCGGGTCAGCGAAATGACGGCTTTTTTCTATCTGGGTGAATTAATAGAATGCAACAAGACAAAGGACATGTTTATCAACCCTGAAAAAGAACTTACACAAAAATATATTACCGGCAGATTCGGATAAAAATAATTATATGACACACATTGATAATGAATTAGGGAAAATCAAAAGTGAAATTTCACGGATGTGGGAACTTGTTATCTCACAAATGAATAAGGCTAAAGATGCTTTTATTAAGTTTGATAAAGACATTGCCCGTGAAATCAATAATACTGAAAAACGAATCAATGCTTTTGAACTTCATATTGACCGGGACTGTGAAGATATTCTGGCTACCAATAACCCTGTTGCGATAGACCTCAGATTTATTCTCGCTGTTTTAAAAATCAACAATAATCTTGAACGAATCGGAGACATTGCAAAAGGAATCGCCAATCTGATCATTAATACCAGTGAACCTTTTGATAATGAGTTGGTTGACAATACTCAAGCACTTATCATGTTTGAAGAAGCCATCGGTATGATGACTGATCTTTATACTGCCTATGAAAATGAAAATACTCAACTGGCGCGACTTGCCTTTAAGCGTGATGAGGTTTTGAATGAAATAAATCTTTCATCAAAACATCAAATACTTGACTTTCTGAAAAAACATCCTGAAAAAACAGAGCAAGGCCTTGACATCAGAGGAATCATTATCAAACTTGAGCGCGTGGGTGACCAATGTACCAACATTGCGGAAGAAATCATTTTCTATCTTGAAGCTAAAGTTCTGAAACATCTGGAAAAAAACCAAAAGAGATCCTGATTCACCATTCAGCCCTGTTGCTTAAAAACACTTTTTTTTAAGCAAAATGGTAAAATCTTTGCTGAAAATCATATCATGAAAACTTTATATATCCCCCTATTAATTGCTGGCGGATTAATCATATTGCTGCTGGCAAGATGTAAAGACCCTGTTGAAACACCTGCTGCCACACCTTATGAGTTGCCTCAACCAAAATATTTCCCTACTATTAACAATAGTCCTTCTTACAATCCAATGACCAGAGAAGGTGTGAAACTCGGGAGATACCTGTTTTATGATGGAAGGCTGAATGGCCGTACCCATTGCGATTCAATGATGTCGTGCTATAAATGTCACGATATTCAGAGAGGATTTGTCAGTCCGGAAACTGACGGCAAAGGAACAGGTGTATCAGGACTTCGTTCACCACACACAGTTTTGCCTTTGGTAAATCTGGTATATCGCAATTTACCGGCTTATGGCTGGAATGGAAGTCTGAAAAGTATCGAGGATGTTGGGTATATTGTATTTTCACTTGATTTTGAGTTTAATACAACATTTAAAGCTGCGGTAGAGACCTTAAAAAAAATACCCATCTACCCGCCTATGTTTAAAGCTGCCTTTGGAACAGAAGAAATTACCATCGACAGAATTGTGATGGCATTGTCCCAATTTCTTCGGTCACTCGTCTCCTACAACTCCAAATACGACAAGTATATCAGAAAGGAAATCCCCAGCCTATCACCGCAGGAAATGCGCGGATATCAATTATTTATGTCTGAAAAAGCCGATTGTTTTCATTGTCATGGTGATCCCGCCCTGCTAACGACCAATTTATTTTACAACAATGCTTTGGACAGTGTATTTAATAAAATTGACGACCGGTATGCAGTAACCGGAAACCCGACAGATATAGGGGCATTTAAAGCACCTACGCTACGCAATGTAGCTTTGCGAAATGCCTTCATGCATGACGGGAGGTTCAAAACCCTTGAAGAAGTTGTTGATCATTATTCCGAAGGCCTGCTCTACTCTCCTACTGTTGATCCGTTGATGAAATGGATAGCTTATGGCGGAACACAATTAAAGGAAAATGAAAAACAGGATTTGATTGCTTTTCTTCATACCCTGACCGATTCAACATTTATCAGTAATCCGGATTTTAAACGCCCTCCCGATCTCGATACCGGCTGTCCGGAGTAATCCTAATGGAAGTGTAACAGTCTGATAGGTGTATATTGACTGTTGAATTGAAGATGTTAATTGTTTATCAATAATTTACAAAAAATTGTGTCGTCCCTACGTGACTTGGTTTTGGGGGGGGGTTATTGAATGGCCTTCTGTTATCATGTCTATTTCTTATAGTTTGAGCATATTGATACTGTAAATAATCTGATTGGAATTTCGAACATGTCTGCAGACAGGCAAGATTGCGGATTTCAGATTTCTGATTTCGAATTTCGAATTTTGGGTTTCGGGTTAAGGATTTCAGGTTATCCGTGCCAACTGAAAACTTCCCATTGCTTTAACTTCATGAACCCTGCACAGGCAGTCAGACTTTCTTCAAGATTAAAAATCAATCCTCTGACCAAAAATAAATGTCAGCTTTTATCTGAAATGCTGAAAAAGCCTATTTAACAATCAGTTTTTCAACATAAATATTTTCAGAAGCAACCTTTACAAAATAGACCCCGGTAGCCAGCCCGGCTGTATTTACCTCAATCATATTTCCCTCAATATCAGCCATTTGCCTGACTATTCTTCCATTGATGTCAGTGATGGTGAGGGTTTCCATCCTGCTTTCCGTAGCAGGTAAAATAATGGTTGCCTGTCCATCTGCAGGATTGGGAAATACAGTCATCTTTCCTTTGGTTACTTCATCTGGTAATGCTGTGGTTCCATCCGTACCAAGCTGATATACAGTCAGAACCTGTTCCGCAACTCCCGGAGCACTGACTATGACATAAGCAATCCTTGAATATTTAAAGGTATTTTCGGCAAGTGCCTTAACCTGAATGAGGTTATTGGCAATATCTTTTGACACATTTAACCAGCCCTGAGATGACGAAACATTAAAGTCGGTCAGGTTGGTAAACAAATCAAAAGCCCCTTCGCTTCCATATCCCTGATCAATAACCAATTCTTTAGGATAAATGTCAAGATAGCTTGATTGGGTAATGTTATAGTCTTTTATATTAGAGGTTGACTGGCTGAAAGGTCCTGAATTGCTCGTGGTGGTTCCCCTGAAAATAGTCGGGAAACAGGTATCGTTTTTAACGGCAGAAACCTGGTAAAACACGGTGGACTTCGGAGGATTCAAATCAGTATAGGAATTCAGGTTGCTCTGAATAGAATCAATCAATTTCAGAGAATCAGGATGAGTTCCTCTGTAAATACGATAAGTCTGGAAGGGAAATCCTTCATAGTGACTCCAGATTAAATTGATTTGTCCACCTACACCTGCATTTACAGTCAGATGAAGCGTTTTATGAGGTTTACTTAATTCTGATTCATTGTTGCATGAATCAACTGCAGAAATACGGTAGCGATAGGCTCTCTGTTTCGGATTGGAGTTGTCATCCACGAAAACACTGACGCTGTCAAAAGGCAGGCTGCCAATTTTCTCATAAATTCCTGCAGCTGTAGTTTCACGGTAAATGTTGTAATAAGCTGTGCGTTTTCCTTTGGTTCTTTCCCATGCAATCAGGTTTTTACCTGTATATGGATCATTGGTTACCACGCAAATTTCTTCCCCATTATAAGGTTCAAGAACTGAAACATGAACCGTATTGGAGACAGCCTTACATCCGTTCAGATCGGTAACTTCTACATAATAATCTCCTGATTTTGTAACATTTAGCTGAGGATTAATGGACCCATCACTCCATTTGCAGAAATAACCATAGCCTGGCGACAACACCACACCCGAACCTTTGCAGAAAACGGTATCATTGCCAATATTAACGACAGGATTTTTATTGACAGTCAGCTTCATATTGTTTGAATATTCAGTACCACATGGATTGGTAATTTCACAATAATACACCTCTCCGTCATTCAGGCTCAGACTGTTGAATTTCAGGCTTGAGAAAGTAGCTCCGCTTATTTTTCCCTTGCTGTTGTACCATTGATAGCTTATCGGCCCTGTTCCCGTAGCGCTGACAGACAACTCGGCTGATGTCCCTTCGCACTGGCTGATATCCTGTGATTGAGACAAAATAGTAACCGGATCATTGACAGTCAGATAAATCGGGGAAGTAAAGTCTGTTCCACAGGAATTGGTGGCAACACAGTAATAATTCCCCTGATGACTTTGTTTCAGGTTGGGGATAAAATAGAAACTATTGGTAGCATTAGGAATTGGTTGAGCATTGAAAAACCATTGATAAGTGATAGGCAGAGTTCCGGTCGCAGAAACGTTTAAGACGAGATTACCACCACTACAGACTGTATCAGAAGCAGAAAGCATGGTAAGTTTTGGCTTTGAGTTAACATTAAGTGTGGCAGGCAGGCTCTGTGCATTTCCACAACTATTGCTGACAACGCAGTAATAACTTCCTGCATCATTGATATTCAGTATGTTAATGGTATATGTATTATTTTTTGCTCCAAACACCTCAACCCCATCTTTATACCACTGATAACTCAGAGGAGCAGTTCCTGTAGCAGTAACACTAAAGGTCATCGACTGACCTTCACACTTTGTTGCCCCTGAACTTGCTGCAGTAATGACTGGTGACTGATTGACTGTCAGATTAATATTATTGCTTTGTTTATTTCCGCATGAATTGCTGATAATCACGTAATAATTACCTGCATGGGATGTTTTCAATGAACTCAGGGTTAAAAAGTTATTGGTGGCTCCGCTAATCTGCCCGTTTTTATCATACCATTGATAAGAAAGCGGAGAACTTCCAGTGGCTGAGACGTTGAAGGTAACTGAACTGCCTTCGCACTGAGTAGTGGAAGAACTTAATGAGCTAATATCAGGAGCCGTATTCACCGTCAGCGTAATGACGGAAGATGTTGCGGTTCCGCAGGAATTGGTAACAATGCAATAATAATTACCTGCATCTGTCGTAGCTACGGAATTAATGGTATATGTAAAGTTGGTAGCTGAAGTAATCTTGCTGTTGTTATAATACCACTGGTATGTCAAAGGCCCTGTTCCGCTGGCGGTTACGCTGAAAGTCATACTTTGTCCCACACAACGTGTGGCTGATGAAGATTGTGAAGAAATAGACGGTGCCAGATTAACTGTCAGGTCTATGGTGCTCGACTGGTCGGTGCCACAGCTATTAATCACCTTACAATAATAAGCACCTGCATCAGAGGTATCAACAGAATTTATGCTATATGTGCTTGATGTGGCACCTGAAATCTTATTGTTTTTGAAATACCACTCATAAGTCAGCGGGTTGGTTCCGCTGGCATTCAC
>JAAYUY010000176.1 GCA_012517435.1 Sphingobacteriales bacterium
AAAACATTCTGTACTGGGTAGGATGAATGTAAATAATCTTTCCTTCAGTGAGCTGCAAATGATTGGGATTTTCAGGCAAATATAGGCTGAAAAGGGATAATTATACCAAATGTTATTGTAAATTGTCCGGTTATGTTACGGCTGATGGGTGATGGGTTATCAGTAATGCGTGATGGGTGATGAGTAAAGTGTACCGTATTTTTCGTTCCTGCTGATGACTGTCTGATGGCTGCTTTTGGATAGCTGACTGCTGTTTTTTGTGAAAAGTATTGAAAATTTACCTTGACACTTCATTCAGGTAATGGACTAAACTTAATTTCATTATAGTATTATCAAAAATTTAATTGAAAGCTTATTCGGGTACGTTTGCTGAAATCTTTTCAATATTAATGCAACAAAAAAAACGATTGAGGGAAGCCAAATATGGGAAAAGAGCAAAAAGCAAATACTACATCAGGGTCTTTAAAACCCTTGTCAGGTCAAGCTCTTTTTCCAGTTCATCTATCAGCTCAGGAACTGAAACCCGTCTTTGTAGCATGGAATCGCGGTAACGAAGGGTAACTGTATCATCTTCAAAGGTTTGTCCGTCAATGGTAATGGCGTAGGGAGTGCCAATAGCGTCCTGTCTTCGATACCTTCGTCCGATGGAATCTTTTTCATCATACTGGCACTGGAAATGAAATTTAAGGTTGTTGTAAATATCAAGGGCTTTCTGATCCATCCCGTCTTTCTTGACCAGGGGTAAAATGGCCACTTTTACAGGTGCGAGGAAAGCAGGTATCTTTAAAACTACTCTTTCAGAACCATCTTCCAGCTTTTCCTCTGTGTAAGCATGAGAAATTACCGATAAAAACATTCGGTCGAGGCCGATGGAAGTTTCAATTACGTAAGGGATATAACTTTCATTTAATTCATTATCAAAGTATTGCATTTTTTTGCCTGAAAATTCCTGGTGCTGTTTCAGGTCGAAATCGGTACGGGAATGAATGCCTTCCAATTCCTTGAAGCCAAAGGGAAACTCAAATTCAATATCCACGGCAGCATTGGCATAATGGGCTAATTTTTCATGAACATGCAACCTGTATTTATTTTCAGGAATACCCAACGCTTTATGCCATTTCAGGCGGGCTTCCTTCCAGTATTCAAACCACTTCATTTCTTCTCCCGGCCTGACAAAAAACTGCATTTCCATTTGTTCAAATTCCCGCATACGGATAATAAACTGTCGGGCAACAATTTCATTTCTGAATGCTTTCCCTATTTGAGCAATCCCAAACGGGATTTTCATTCTGCCGGTTTTATACACATTCAGGAAATTGACAAAAATACCCTGTGCTGTCTCAGGACGCAGATATATTTCGCTGGCACCTTCAGCGGTGCTGCCCACTTGTGTGGCAAACATCAGATTGAACTGACGTACGTCTGTCCAGTTCCTGGTGCCTGAAACTGGGCAAACGATTTCATAATCGAGAATGATTTGTTTTAGTTCGGCCATGTCATTGGTTTCCATGGCTTTAACATAGCGTTGGCTTAGCTCATTATATTTATTCCGGTATTCCAGCAAGCGGGGATTGGTATTCTTGAACAGTTCGGCATCGAAGCTTTCTCCAAATCTTTTGCTTGCCTTTTCAATTTCTTTGTCGATTTTATCCTGATACTTCTGTAATTGTTCTTCAATCAGGTCGTCAGCACGGTAGCGCTTTTTGGAATCCCTGTTGTCGATCATGGGATCATTAAAGCTGTCCACATGGCCGCTGGCTTTCCAGATTTTCGGATGCATAAAAATAGCAGAATCAATACCGGCAATGTTTTCATGAAGCTGAACCATGGCTTTCCACCAGTAATTTTTGATATTGTTTTTGAGTTCAACTCCATTCTGACCATAGTCATACACTGCTCCAAGTCCGTCATAGATTTCAGATGAAGGGAATACAAATCCGTATTCTTTGCAATGGGAAATTATTTTCTGGAAGTTATTATCCATTTGTGATAAAATTTAAGCTATTCAACAGGGGTGCAAAGTTATTGAAATGATTTCAACAGCATCGGTTTAAATGGCAGGAATGTTCAATAACCCATTGATTTACCCGTAATAATGTTTTTAAGAGTCAGAAAAATGATTTTTAAGTCGAGCCAGATTGACCAGTTTTCAATATAAAAAATATCGAACCGGATGCGGGCAAGCATGTCATCCGTGTTTTTGGTTTCGCCCCTGAATCCTCTGACCTGAGCCAGGCCGGTCATTCCGGGTTTAAACCTGTGGCGGGTGCTATAGCCGGGAACCAGTCGGGAAAATTTTTCATTTAACTGAAGCATGTGGGGGCGTGGCCCGACAATGGACATTTGCCCCAAAAGAACATTAATAAATTGCGGAAGTTCGTCCAGACTGAATTTCCTGAGAAATTTTCCAACTTTTGTAATACGTTCATCATCTTTACTGGCCTGTTTCAGATCAGCATCTTTATTTAGATACATGGTTCTGAATTTCAGACAGGTAAAAGTTCTGTTTTTATAGCCGGTACGTATTTGCCGAAAAAAAACAGGTCCTTTTGAATCAAGTTTGATCAGAAGTGAAATCAGTGGCATCAGCCACCACAGAAAAACGGCAAAGATAATCAGGCTGAAGGTAAGGTCAAATGTCTGCTTCAGGAATTTGTTAAAGAGGGCTGTAAAATCATCAGTTCCGACAGAAATGACAGGCATCTGGTCAAATCGTTGATAACCAAGGCGGTAGGGCGGAAAACCGTCAAGGTCGGGAATGATGTTTAACCTGACAGGATAATTAATGGATATGTTGAGGAGTTCGTGTTTAACCTCATCTCCGATAACATCCATATTGATAAAAACCTCATCGATCCGGTATTGCTCAATGAGTTGGATCAGATTTTTATAATCATTTGAAAGACAATATTTAGCGGGACACTTCCCCTCATGAACAAAACCAAAATAACGAAATCCTGTCCATGGATTTTTCAGAAAATAGTCTTCAAGGATTTCAGTGTTTTTGGAATAACCTATGATGATGACATTAAGCTGACAAAAGCCTTTTTTTGAGATAAACTTAAAGAGAACATCGTAAAAAAGTTTACCTGCCATTAAACAAAGGAGTAGAAATAAGATTTTCAGCATGTAATATTCATCAGCAGGCATGCTGTTAAAGATAAGCTGATGCAGTAGCAGAAAGCAGAAGAACCAGAATAAAAAAGCATTTAAAGTGTTGAAAATGATTTTTTTACGTTGTTTAAACCTGGGATAATCAATCAGATTGAAAAGGTAATGTAAAATGCCCCATAACAAGTTTAATAAAATGATGACAAGCAGTAAAACTTCATTTTTGTCTGAATCAGTATTAAAGAGAGAGTTTTTGATGAGAATAAAATTGAGCAGCAGGAGGTCGGTCAGAATAGAAACAGCGGAAATGATGATATAAAATAGCCTGTTTTTAAATGGCATAGGCAGATGTTGTTCTCAGGTTTGGTTGGTTATACAGACGAAATAATAGTATTCAGCGTTTACCGGAATAGCGTGTTACCGAATTAAAAAATTCTGCATATTTCCTGCCCATCAGATTCAGGCTGTGTTCACGGTGGATTTTTTCAAGATTGGCATTAATCCAGATGTTGTAATCTGATTTGGATTTAAAGGAATTCAAAAGGTTGATAATGTCGTCAGCAGATGAGAAATAAAAGGCATTGTTACCCAGGATTTCGCGGTTGAAAGCATTATCATGGGCAACTATCAGTGAGCCGGCAGCCATGGCTTCGAGAAGGGATGGATTGGTACCGCCAGCTGAATGTCCGTGGAAATATAGTAGTGAAAATTGACGCAAAGCATTGAGAATGTTATGGTCATAGATAGCCCCTGCAAAAATAATACGCTGGTCATGAAATTTTTTCTGAAGGAATTTTCCATACCGGTTGCTGAAATTGCCCACCACCACAAGGGGATAAGAGGTTTTGGAAAATAAGAAGGAAGAAATAATCAAATCGAGATTATTTTCAGGTTCAGGACGGCTGATGAGGAGAAAATATTTTTCAGGTTGAAGGAACAGAGGAAGGCATGAGTTGTCAATTTCAACTTTCCCGACAGGGTAGGTGAGGTATAAGGAATTGATTTTGTATTTTTTATCGAGATATCCCTTGATGACTTCGGAATCTGCCACCACATAATTACTTCGTCTGACGGCCAGTTTTTCAGAGAATAATAAAAACTTTTTTGTCAGCCGGTTATATTTTGCCCGCTGCCATTCCATTCCGTCCATGTTGGTCATGATAACGGCTTTTTTGTTGTGAAATTTCATAAAAACAGCGCTGCTGGTGTATCCAAGGTGATAAATGACATCGAAATTGCGTTTGCGGGAATCGAGAATGCAAAGCAGGTCATAGACAAATTGAGAAAAAGAATGACCCAAAAATCGCGGACAATATTTATAAATTAGCCTGACCTCTCTCCATTTCTTTTCTTTATAGTTTTGATAATGAGGGCAATAAACATACATCTCAAAACCTTTTGTCACCAAAGATGCCGAAATCAGGCTGGCAAAGCGTTCAAATCCGCCATAGTTATCGGGAATGCCTCGTGTTCCGGCAATGCAAATCTTCATCTTTTAAATCTTTTCATCAGTTTTGAGGGATAGAAAAAAATGGCAGTTATAAGACAAATATATTTTCTCAAAGGGTTTAAGGAAAGCATATAATTCCGGTAGTTTCTGATATAGAGGTAATACATCAGTTGTCTTGACAAAGAGGCTTTTCTGCCAAAAATTTCATTTCTGAGGGAATATGTTTTTCTGATAGTGGAAAAACTAATCTTGCTGGAAGAACTTGCAGGATGTATTCTCATTTTGTAAAGTGCTTCCTTCAGGTTTTGAAATTTGTATCCACTTTTAACCATTGAAGCAAAAAGCTCGTAATCCTCAGCAGGGACAGAACTTTGATGATAGCAGAATTGTTTTAAAACTTCGCTTCTTATCATGACGGCCGGATGTTGCAGGCCATGCTCTCCTTTTTGATAGGCTTTTCTGATTTCACCAGGAGAAAGTGGGAAGTTGGATGTATGAAGCATCTTCCGGCTTTCGGAATGGAAATATTCGACATTACAGCCTACACCGGCAATATCGGGATTTTGCAGTAAAAAATCAAGCTGCTTTTCAATTTTAAGTGGATGAAGCAGGTCGTCAGGATCGGCACGAAGGGTAAAAGCTGAGGTAACTCTTCCGATGGCGGTATTCAAAGCATTGGCAAAACCTGTGTTTTCTTTAAACAAAACAATCTCAAATGGTTTTTTATCAATGTATTGGCTTAAAATTTCCTGGCTGTTGTCGGTAGAGCCATCATCAACGATAATGACCTGAGCGGGAAGAACAGAGGAAGATAAGATACTGTCAATGAACTCATTGAGAAAAGTGCCGTTGTTGTAATTGGCAGCAATAAGTGCAACACTATGCCTCTCTTTGCCTGACATCAGTTTAGAAAAAATTTGTGCCTGAACATAAGCAAAAATAAGGAATACACAAGAATATCAGGACGATACAGTGATTTCCGGCATATTTTTAACCACCTGTTAAGCAGGGTGATTTTATAATGATTGATTCCTGAAATTCTGATATGTGTTTTTAATTTATTCATCCATTCAGACAATTCGGCAATCTGACGGAATGAGTTGATTTTTTGTCCTTTGCTGATAAAATAGTGACTTCGTAGATCATTGTCTGTAGGAGAAATGCCTAGATCATGGAGAATTACTGAGTAAATGTGTTTATCGGCTTCAAAGCGTTTGTCTGCCAGATGATGGGTCATGCTATTACGGTGAAGGCGGTAAAAAGTCAGCTGCTCATTCAGGTTTTTGCCTTTTCCTCTTTGCAATAGCTTCCACCAAAGGTAATAATCCTCTACAAAATCAAAATTATCAGGAATTTGCAGGTCTCTCAGGGCTGATTTGCGAAACATGACTGCTGAATTGACAAAGTAATTTCTGAAGATGAGGATGGGTAGTATTTTATCTTCATTGGCCTGTAGTCGTAAAGAGGAAGTTTTATTATCTTTTTCATTGACGAAAACGACTGAACTGCCAACTAAAACAAAATCAGGATTTTGTTCGAGGAAAGCAATTTGTTTTTCAAATTTCTGCGGATGAAAATAATCGTCAGCATCGATAAAGTTAAGAAATTCACCCTGAGCCATGTCGAGGAGTTGCTGCCTCCTGTACGAAACACCCTTTTTTTCTTCAAAGTGGAACGATTTAATTCTTTTATCCTGAAAAGCCTTTATTATTAAACCACTTTCGTCAGTTGAGCCGTCATTAATGATAATAAATTCAAAGCTTTTGAAAGATTGTCGAATAACAGATTCAATGGCAGTTTTTAAAAATTCTGACCCGTTGAAAACAGTCATTAAGACACTTAGTTTTGGATTTTCGTCCACTTTTGAACTTAATTTATCTGAAGCAAAAATATACACTAACCTTTGACTTTTAAAAGGAAGATTAAATCAATGAACAAAAACAAACCTAAAATCAAACCTGTTGTCCCTGCCAAAAAAAATCATTTACAGATCCCGCAGAGAAAAAAGATAGATATTCACCTGATTTTAGCGGCATTGCTTTTTTTTCTCTTACCTGTTATTTATGATGAAAAAGCAGTTGATCAGGTTCTTGTGCTCAGATTTCTTTTCCTTTCCGGCATTTTGCTGTTGTATTTTTTATTAGCCTTTTTTAACAGGAAGGAAAAAATATTAAGGATTGAAATTCTTCAATTACCCGTATTTCTTTGCTGGTTATTGTTTCTGATCGTTTCTGTTTTTTCACTGGTCAATGCTATCAACCCTGTCGAAGGTTTATTTGATATATCGCGGACAGCCCTGTTATTTTTACTGTTGCTGGTTCTGGTGAATGAAATCAGCATGAATAAAGGTCTTGAGTCATTTGTGGTTTTTGTCTCCCTTGCGAACCTTGTTTATTTACTGACCGGTTACATACAGTATTTCCGTTTTGCATTCGGGCACGATGATTTACAGGCACTTTACAAGGTGATAGGCATCTGGACTCATAAAAACTTTTTTTCCAGCATGCTTTTTCTGCAATTTCCTGTAATGCTTTACGGCTTGATTTTTCAGAAAAAATACAGAAAGGCGTTGGCAGTTCTGATTTTTTTTAATCTGAACCTTATATTTTTATTGCAAACACGCTCAGTATGGCTTTCGGTGCTTTCTTTTGCGTTTGTGATGGCTTTTTTCATGCTGGTTTTCCGGAATAAACTGAAGAATGGAGAAGAAGCCTTAAAATTTAGGGGAAATATCAGGTTGGCAGGGATTATTCTCGTTTTATCTGTACTGTCAGCATGGGGACTGACCAGCATATCGGTGCATCAAAAGCTGGACAGCAGAGCCGCTGAAAAGAAAATCAGCCGGTCAGATGATGGTGTAAATCAGGAAAAATCAATTAAAAATATAGATGAACGTGCTGCCACTATGTTCGATGTCAGAGAAGCCAATACCCGCCATAGAATCGAAATGTGGAAGATGTCGTTCAGGATGATTAAAAAACATCCTCTGCTGGGTATAGGTGCTGGAAACTGGAAAATAGCTGTAGCGGATTATTTGCCGGAGGATTATAACAAGAATTATTTCAACAATATCAGGCGTCCCCATAATGATCTACTCTGGATTTTCAGTGAAAAAGGGATTTTTGCCCTATTAGCCTATGTTGCTTTTTTTGTCTTCCTGATTTTATTTGCTTTCCGCATAATTAAAAAGGAGAGCGATTTCAGAAAAAAAATCATAGCAATAATCGCTATTAGTGCCATTGCAGGTTATTTTGCCGATTCAATGCTGTCGTTCCCCTATGAAAGGATGGAGCATCAGGTGATGCTGATGTTTTATTGTGCTTTGATTATCAGTATTTATCTGAATTGTTGTCCATTGTTTTTAAAAAAAGATGGATGGCTGATGAAAAACAGTAAATCTGTTCATCTGATCGCACTGTTCATTTTAATTTTAACTACATGGCTTGGAAAAACATGGTTGCAGGACGAGAGAAACATCAAAAAAGCAATTTCAGGAATCATGTCGGGCAGGTGGAATCTGACTGAGGAAAATGCAGAAAAGGCTGTACATCCACTGGCACAATTGGATGCCCGAAATGTTCCTTCAGCTTGGTATTGCGGAAAAGCATGGGAAATGATGGGCGACCAACAGAAAGCACTGGAATATCTGGAACTGGCCTATAAGCAGAATCCCAATTTCATCCTTGCACTGATTGATCTTGGGAGTGTTTATGGAAAAACGGGCAGGACAGACGATGCTGTTGAATTGTTTAAAAAAGCAATCAGGATTTATCCGGGCTCCAGAGATGCTTGGCAAAACCTTGGTGCTGCCTATTATCAGAATAAGCAATATGAGGAAGCTTTGAAATGTTTTGAAAAGCTTAATGAGCTTAAATACGATCCGGAAGTCGTTAAAATTATCGATATGATTAAAAATACTCATTTAAAAAAATAAATTACACGGAAAATCGTTTGTCATGATAGTTTTAATACAAGAAGAATTTGATATGATTTTTAAATAATAGAGAATGGTAAAAAAATACACAATCAACAAACCCCATATAGTTTTTGATATTATTGAAAATGAGGTGATTGTAATTAACCTGAAAAATGGTAACTACTATAACCTCGACAAACTGGGTGCCTGGTTCTGGGAATCAATCGAAAAACAAATCTCTCCTGATTTTTTAACTGATAAAATTGCTTCAGGATTTAATATTCCGGAGGAAGAAGTCAGGACGGATATGGGTATTTTTCTTTCGACATTGCTAAGCGAAAAACTTATTTCAGAAGTAACTGAAGAACAGTATGTTAATTCAGAAAACGGGAGTATGCCCACAGATTTTGAAATTCCCGGTCATATTACTGGTTACGAGTGTCCGGTGTTGCGGAAATATTCAGACATGCAAAATGCCCTGATGCTTGACCCTATTCATGAATTTGATGAAAGGGGATGGCCGGAAATGAATGATGATCTGTATTTCAGGGAACATGAGGATGAATTAGCCAACTGAAAGATTGCTTGATCGGATGATTGTAAAATACACAAATCCGTTTCCTTCACCTGAGCAGGAGCTACTTCTTAAAGCTGCTCTGTTTAATGAAAATGAGGCAGTTAAAGCCTGGCAGCAATGGAATCAGGTAGTGATTTTTGAAGGCTATTTCGATCATGCCTCATTCAGGTTGTTGCCGCTGGTGTATAAAAACCTTTCTCATCTGAAGCCGGAGGTGTTGTTTGCAGGCAAGCTTAAAAATGTGTATCTGCAGTCATGGTACAAAAACCAGAATTTGTTTTATTTCTGTAGTCAAGTGACAACCTATCTGTATGAAAATCAAGTTTATCCGCTGATACTGAAAGGTATTCCCTTAAGCATTTTGGCTTACAAAGACAGAGGTGCCAGGCCAATGTCTGATATTGATATGATGATTCAGCTGCATGAGGCGGAAAGGACGCTCAGGCTTCTGAGAGAACAGGGCTGGATACCCGAAAATGAAGAGTATATTGAATATAATCTTCAGTATGGCAAAAGTATTTGTTTAAAAAACGACCAGGATATTGAACTGGATATTCACTGGTATCCGTTTTTTGAAGCACATGGAAAAGCAGGGGTAAATGATTTTACCGACAGGAAATATGCATTTAAAGTCAATGATGTTCAATTGTATTCATTGTCTCCTTCTGATATGCTGATACATGTCATTACGCATGGTTTACACTATAATCCGGAGCCTCCCATCCGGTGGATACCCGATTGCCTGATGCTGTTCAGAAACCTTGGGGATCAAATCGATTGGGAATATTTTTATCATCAAATGATAAAGTTTGGTATCACATTGAAAGTGAAACTGGCTTTAGGTTATCTGAAAGAGACCTTTCATTTGCAGATACCTGAAAACGCGGAAAAAATACTCTTAAAGGCTCACGTAAGTTACAGGGAAAGAATTATTTATAAAAATTCAAAGCTCATTGAAGAAGAAAAGGAATTAAGGTTTTTCCGGAAGTTGTTTCAACTATATCTGATTTATCTGCAACAGTCGGGAGAAAAGGGCATTTTGAAACAAATGATTGGATATATAAAATTTCTCCGGTTCCGGACCCATTATGAAAATCCGCTGAAGGTTCTCTTTTATCATATTTTTGTCAAAAGAAAACAGGAAAATAAATATTAGTGTTGAAAAACAATCAGTCATATTCATTTTCACGGGAGGCATGGAAATATTATATCCGGCTCTTCCGCGATCAGTACAGCAAACTATTGGCTTCATCACTCGGATCATCTTTTCAGGCACTCCTGATTGTACCTGTCATCCTGCTGATAAAATTTGCTTTTGATAAGATTATTCCTGAAAAAGATATACGCCTGCTTATTTTGGCCGGAACAGCCATTTTTTTATTGCGATCAGCGAGTTCACTCTTATCTGTATGGCTTAGAAACATTCACCTTAAAATTATTAATAAATCGGTTTTTTTGCTGAGGAAAGACCTTTTATCAAAACTTTACGGTTTTTCAAGGAATTTTTACACATCAAACGACATTAAGATTCTTCATACTCAATTAGTTATTGATACCGAGCGACTATCCGGCATGAGCAATGTCATTGTGTCAAGGCTTGTTCCATCGCTGATTATCAGCATTGCGCTTGTGATTTTGTTGTTTTTGCTCAACTGGAAACTCATGCTCATTATTTTGGCCATGGTGCCTTTGTTGTATGTCTCGAATTTCCTGATTGGTAAAATTATCAAAAAACGTGTATTTACTTTTCAGCGTGCCTTTGAAATGTTTAGCAAGGGAGTGTTTTTTATGCTGAAATATCTCGATCTGGCTATCATCCAGTCCACACAGGAAAAGGAAATGGAACAACAGTCGGAAATTCTGGATGATTTGCAGAAAAAGACAAACAAAATGGCCATCATTTATACGGTCAATTCTCAGATACAGGAAATATTGACGGGTTTGATCGCTATTGTCATCATTGTCGTTGGCGGGGTGGCTGTCATTTCAGGGAAAATGACACTTGGTGATTTTCTTTCTTTTTACATTGCTGCAGGCTATCTCAACAGATTTGTCAATTCTGTCAATACCTCTGTACCTGAGATTATTGCCGGCAATGAATCGCTGAATACCCTTTTTGCTTTGGCCGATAACCGGGATTTTGTCCCTTATAAAGGAACTAAACAGATTGATTTCAAAGGATTTATATCGCTGAAGGAGGTTAGCTTTTCTTATTCTGAAAAACCTCTTCTGAAAAACCTCAATTTTGAACTGTTACCCTCTCAGATTTATGCCCTGACGGGAGCCAACAGTGCAGGGAAAACAACTATTATAAACCTGATTCTTGGCTTTTACAGACCGATTGAAGGCCGGTTGTTCGCAGACGGAATTCCTTATGATGTCATTGACCTTTGTGACCTGAGGAAAAATTTTGGCGTGGTCATGCAGCAACCATCCTTGTTTTCAGGAACCATAAGGGAAAATATCTTCTACGGAAACGAAAAAGCGACAGAAGAAGATTTGCTGAGAGCCGTGCATTTTTCCCTTGCCGATGAATTTATCGGGAGATTACCTGAAGGATTTGAAACCCTGATAGGCGAGGACGGGATGATGCTTTCAGGCGGAGAGCGGCAGCGGATTGCCATAGCCCGTGCCATTATCCGAAAACCCAGATTACTGATACTGGATGAGCCTACCAATCACCTGGATGAAAGCACCGTTGAACAACTGATGAAAAACCTTGAAAAGCTGGAAGAAAAGCCGGCTGTATTGCTTGTCAGTCATGATGAACGGGTGGTGCGTTTCGCTCATCAGGTATTTAAACTTGAAAACGGAATTTTGACTATCCATTAAAAATGAATCCCTGAGGACATGAACAAAATAGTAAAATCAGAATCAGCTCAACTCGAATTTTTTAATCAATGCCGTCAATTATACCTGCAGGCAGCAGCAGTCAGCGGGGAGACAAAATTTTATTTTGAGGTTGCTGAAACGATTGTCTGTATTGCATTTGCCGGAGATTCAATGGTCGATATATTTACGCCTGCATTGGCACATCTTCAGCTTCCTGAGTGCAGAGAAGCAGATGTAACTTTTTGTGTTTGGGACAGCGACAGCAGTGGTGTTGCCATGATTGACCCGCCATGCAGATGGTCTGATTTTACCGACAGAGGTGATATCAGTGGGTTTGAAAGCCAGCGAATCAAAACAGCCTTTCACTGGAGCGATTTATCGGTGGTGGTAATGGATCTTGAACAAAACATAGGCGTCTTTTGGGTGAAATCACCAGCAAAGTTGCCTTTCTGGTCAAAATCAGCTCCTCTTCGTACGCTATTTCACTGGTGGATGGAAAAGAATAAAAAACAACTTCTGCATGCCGCGGCCATTGGAAATGAAAAGGGAGCTGTTTTAATTTCAGGAAAGGGAGGGGTAGGAAAATCATCCACGGCTATCCGTTGCCTCGAACATGGGATGAATTATTTGTCAGATGACTATGTTATTGTTCAGCTGGAACCGCAGCCTGTGGTCTTCAGCCTGTATTGCTCAGCAAAAATTAAACATGCTGAAACTTCTGAGTACGCTTATTTCCGTAACTATTTACTGCCTTATGAGAAAAACAGGGAAGAAAAAGCCCTGATGATATTATATCCCGGTTTGAAAGACAGGCTGGTTGAAAAACTTCCGGTAAATGCCATTCTGATACCGGAGTTCTGCGATCATGATGAAACTTCTATTACTTCAGTGCCATACTGGACAGTTCAGTCAGCCGTTTCTTTTACAACCTTGTCGCATTTGCCTTATGCCGGACGTTTTACACATGAACTGATATGCGGGCTGTGTCAGGAAGTTCCGTCTTTTAAATTATTGCTGGGTAAAAACAGAAGCGAAATCTCTCCGGTAATTGCAAAATTTCTGCAAAAAATTCAGTCGGAAAAGCCGGTGGTAAATCAGGATATTGCCTCATTGGAAAAATTTCCGCTGATCAGTGTGGTTATACCGGTTTACAATGGTGAAAAGTTTATAGCTGAAGCCATCAGCAATGTTATCTCCCAGAATTATCCGGCCCTTGAAATCATCGTGGTAAATGATGGTTCGACCGACAATACGGAAAATATTGTCAGGTCTTCAGGTGTTGAATTACGTTACATTTACAAGGAAAACGGAGGACCTGCTTCTGCCCGTAACAGGGGTATCAGCGAGGCTTCGGGTGAGTTTATTGCTTTTCTGGATGCAGACGATTTCTGGCCGGATAAAAATCTTACCCGCTTAATAGCAGAATTTCAGTTTGATCCTAAGTTAAAAGTTGTACATGGCTACGGTCAGTTGGTGAAAAAAGATGAACAAAGCGGGGAATGGATTTATCTGGGAAATCCGAAGGAATCCTTCCCCGGCTATATAGGTGCAGGACTTTATCGAAAAGAAGTGTTTCAGGAGGTGGGGCTTTTTGATACTTTTCTGAAATTCGGAGAAGATGCCGATTGGTTCAACCGTGCAAGAGAATTGAATATTCCCCTGAAAAAGCTGGAAGAAGTTACATTATATGTCCGCAGACACGGACAAAACATGACAGAAGGCAAAACACTGGTCGAGCTTAATGTTTTACAGGTTTTCAAAAAGTCGCTTGACCGCATGAGGAAGCAACATCCTGAAATTGAGCATGCCATGAATCCCAAAAGGGTGAGTGTCATTATTCCCTGCTACAATGCTGAAAAATATCTGGAAGAAGCCTTGCAAAGTGTTTTTCATCAGTATTCAAAACCATTGGAAATCATTTTAATAGATGATGGTTCATCTGACAGGAGTCTGGATATAGCAAAAAAATATACGACAAAAGTCAGGTTGCTACGGCAGGAGCACAAAGGAGCTGCTGCAGCCCGAAATCTGGGAATCCGACATGCTGCCGGAGATTATCTCGCCTTTCTGGATGCAGATGATATCTGGGAGAAACATCATTTGTTTTCTTTGCTCAAAGCTTTCGGAGACGATTTAAGCCTTGAAATGGCATTTGGACAGGTGGAACAGTTTGTCAGTCCTGAATTGCCAGATTCTTCGAAACTTGTCATTGATGATTCTCTGCGTGTCGTTGCAGGAGGCCACCCCGGAGCTATGCTGGTTAAAAAAGAAGTTTTTCTGAAGGTGGGTTATCTGAATGAGCAGCTTGAAGTCGGTGAATTTGTGGATTGGTTTGCCAGAGCCAATCACCTGAATATTAAACAGGCTGTAATTCCCGAAATCATTTACAGACGGAGAATACACACCACCAATCAGGGTATTCTGAAAAGAGAACAGTATAAAGACTATGCAAAGATTCTGAAGGAAAACATTGAAAGGAAAAGAAAGAGTTAAAATGAAGATCTCAGCTGAAAAAGGCATTTACTTTCTGGCTAATGATGATGTTTATGAACTTGTCGTAGCTTTTTTAAACAGCCTGAGAAAGTTTAATCCCTCTGTCCCTCTCTGTCTGATTCCTTTTAATGATAAGACAAACAGAATCATTTTGCTGAAAGACAGATACAATTTTACAGTTTTTACTGATGAAGAAAAACTGAGAAGGTGCGATCAAATCAGTACTGATTTTCATGATCATTATGCGGGACATTACCGGAAGCTGGTCATGTGGGAAGGAATTTTTGAAAAGTTTATTTATATTGACGTTGATACCATAGTCCTGAAAAATCTTGATTTTGTTTTTGATCTGCTTGACCAAACTGATATTATGACTTCTTTTTCCAACCTGCCATCCATCAGGAAATGGGTGTGGAAGGAAGAAATAATGAAAGCAGATATTCTGACGAAAGAACAGATAGAATATGCTGCCAATACCGGCTTTATTGCTTCTCATAAAGGAAAACTCAGTATTCGACTGGCTGAATCGAAACTGTCAGAAATACAGAAACTTAAGCCATACATGGTGTTGCATTGCATGGAACAGCCTTTTCTGAATTATCTGTTTGTTACCAGCGGGTTGAGATTGTCGGGTTTATACCGGCAATTTGTTGAGCACAACAGTCAGGTAAAATATCTCGAATGCTGGGGAGGGCAAAAGATTATCCGCAAAAAAGGAGAGCTGTTTAAATCAGAAGATGGAAAACAAATCGGGATATTGTTTATTCACTGGGCAGGCTTATGGCAGCCCCGTAAAGCAGACCATCTCATTTTTATCATCCTGAAGTATTTAAAACTCAGGAAGGAATTTTGGAGAATAAGCCTGTTTATGCCCCAAAAAAAGTATTGGAAAAAGTTTTTGACTGGGCTGGAATAAACATCTAAATCATAGTAAATCAGCTGAATGAATGGAATCATGGGGAGTGTTTCCACGCTTGCCTAAATCATCCAGTAATTTTAAAACCTGCTGATATCGTTTTTCTCTGATATAAGGTGTATTATGTGCATCAATGGTAGCCCAATGACTCCATGATGGCCCGTTTTTAATGATAGCCGGCAATTTATCATCTTCCGTTTCTTCATCCCTGAATGCTAATATTTTTTTGTTTTGAGTCTGAATGTTGAACTTTTCAGGTCTTTTGCCAAGCGGAGCCTGTCCATCTACATAGCATTTACTGACATTAAACATTTCAACTAAAGAAAAATGTTCTTTGATAAAAGACAAAGTTAATCTGAAATCATCTTCGTTTTCTCCCGGGAACCCAACTATCAGGTTTACTGATGTTTTGATGCCTGATTGATGGCATTTCCGAATTATTTTGGATGCTGTTGAAATGTCAAATCGCTTATTCATCAGAGATAATACATGATCAGACCCGCTTTCGACACCAAAATCAAGGTCGCGGCATCCGGCTTCTGCCATTAGTTCAAGCAACTCAGGAGTAAGCGTTAAATCAGGTCTTGCATTTCCACCCCAGTGAATATTAACTTTTTCATTGATTAATGCTTGGCAAAAATCTTTCAGGTGTTTTGGATCTCCGTTTAATGCAGAGCAAATCAGGCATATATAGTTTGCTTTGTATTTTTCTTTTGCCGTTTTTATATCGTTTATGATTTCTAATACTGGCCTGATTCTGTATGGCTTATATCTTACTGTTTCCGAGCAGAAACTACAACTGCCTTTACACCCTCTGCTAAATTCTATCGGAATTCCTCCTGTTTTGTATTTCTTAAGGTCTAAATGATCAAGGTTAAGGGGAGGAATTTTTTCAAGATCAGGGGGATGATTCTGAGGTAAATACTTTAGTGAAAAGTATTCAATGGGCTTGTTGAACAAAATTTTACGTGCAACCGCTTTCATGAAACCAAAGCTAAAAAGATTTGTTTTTTTTATGTAAGCAGTTCCCTTTATTTCATCAAAGTTGCCGGATGATTTCAAGGCATTGATAAACAGCAGAAGAGTGTCTTCAACTTCTTTGTAAAAAATCAGATTAATATGTTTTAACCAATTTTCAGCATGCGAATATTCAACATAGACATTCATCCCCGGACCGCCAGCAATGATCAGACAATCTGAAAACTGTTTTTTAAAGTTTGTTACCAGATATTTTGTCACATTTTTATTGGTGTCAAATACTGAAAAGCCAAAAACATTAAATCCTTTTTGAATTAAAACTGATATTTCGTTTTCAAAC
>JAAYUY010000177.1 GCA_012517435.1 Sphingobacteriales bacterium
GAAAACAAGGGGTGAAAATCTGGAATTGTTTATTTACAGAACCAAAGAAAAGAAAGGAATGCTCCCCGAATTTGAACTTGAAAAAGAGTTCAAAGTAGGTCAATGGGTAGAATCTCCTTATTTCAGGTTTAAAATTCTTGGAGAAAATGGGCTCTTTGATAACTCTGTTATTGGACAGAATTACTTTTTCATTTTCAATAATGTGGACGAAATGGAGCCACCTGCTATTGAATACGAGCAGGTAATCGAAGGAGCTTCGGTAGTCAAATATTCTACCGAAGGAAACAGCATCAGCAAAATGGTGGCTTATCTCAATGAGGTAGCCAAGGCATATATTAAAAGGGAAATAGAAAATAAAAACAGAACCAGCATCAATACTATTAATTTTATTGATGAACAATTGCGAATTATTTCAGATTCTCTGGCTCAGACGGAGCGTCAATTGTTGGAATTCAGAAGAAACAACAATGTACTCGATCTTGAAATTCAAAGTGAAGACATTCTGAAAGATGTTCTCTCGCTGGATAACCAGAAAACCTTACTGATGGTTAAGCTCAAATATTACAATTACCTGAAAGACTATATTTCGAAAAGCAAGGATTTAAAAGGAGTTGTTGCTCCGGCAACTTTGGGGATAGAAGATCCCCTTCTGTCACAGTTGATTACTCAGCTAATTGCCTTGATTGAAGAGCGGGATGCCCTGATGTTTACAGCCAATGCCAAAAGTCCCCTCATTGATGATCTCAACCGTAAGATTGAAAAACTGAAAAAAACAATTATAGAAAGTATTGATAATGTGGTATATGCAACCAACATTTCTTTACGTGATCTGGAAAGCCGTATCTCAACCAAAAGTACAAAAATTGTGAATCTTCCCCAAACTCAACTTCAATTGCTGAATCTCGAAAGAAAATACAAAATCAATGAAAATATCTACACTTTCTTCCTTGAAAAGCAATCAGAAGCTCAGATAGCCAAAGCTGCTACCGTCAGTGAAAATGAAATAGTGGATCCACCTACCATGGTTGAGCAGAAAAAGCCTAAGAAAAAGCAAAATTTATCCATTGCGCTTCTATTAGGTTTGCTATTCCCTGTTGGTTTTGTGTTTGTCAAAGAAATGCTGAACGACCGTATCATCGACAGGCAGGAAGTTGAGAGGAATACAAACATGCCTATCATTGGTCATATTATTCACAATACCAAGAAATCAAGTATTGTTGTAAAAGACTTTCCTAAATCGGCTATTTCTGAATCATTCCGTGCCATTCGTACCAATCTTCAATATTATTCTGAAGGGAAAGACAAACAAACTATTCTGGTAACTTCTTCAGTGGTAGGTGAAGGTAAAACCTTTGTTTCCATGAATCTGGCTTCCATTTTTGCCTTAAATGGGAAAAAAACCCTTCTAATGGGTTTTGACCTTAGAAAACCGAAAATTTACCAGGACTTTGGCCTGATCAATATCAGCGGGATAAGCACTTATCTGTCAAACAAATGCGATATCAATGAAATAATTCAGCATACCTCACTCGAATATCTTGATTTGGTTTCTGCCGGCCCTGTTCCACCCAATCCTTCTGAATTAATTGCGTCTGAAAGAACTGACTTGCTTTTTGCCAAACTGAGGGAGATGTATGATTACATCATTATCGACTCTCCACCTTTGGGAATTGTTACGGATGCTTATTTGTTGATGAAATATTCTGATGCAAAACTCTTTGTTGTACGTCAGGCTTATACCTTGAAAAAAGTCTTTTCTTCTATTGCAAAAGAAATCGAGCGGAATAAAATAGACCACATCAGTGTGTTGATCAATGATATAAAAGTCGAAGACAGTTATTACGGATATAGTTACGGTTATGGCTATGGTTACGGCTACGGTTATGGCTATGGTTATGGCTACGGTTATGGTTATGGGCATGGTTATTATGACGAAAGTGCCGAAAAGAAGAAAACTTCAGTTTTGAACCGTTTGTTGAAAATTTAATTCTTTTTCCTGTGAAAGAAATTAAAATGGTTGACCTCTATGGCCAATACCTTAATATTAAGGACCAAATAGATAGGGAATTTGCAAAAATCTTTCAGAATACTTCCTTTATTAATGGCTCACAGGTGCATGAATTTTCTTCTGCCCTTGCTGAATATCTGGGTGCAAGGCATGTTATTCCTTGTGCCAACGGAACGGATGCCCTTCAGATTGCCATGATGGCACTGAATTTAAAGCCCGGAGATGAAGTCATCACTTCTCCTTTTACTTTTATTGCTACTGCAGAAGTTATTTCCTTGCTTCATCTTAAGCCTGTCTTCGTGGATGTTGAGGAAAACACATTTAATCTGAATCCTGAATTGCTTGAAAAAGCAATTACACCCAGAACTAAAGCAATTGTACCGGTTCATCTTTTCGGACAATGTGCTGATATGGAGTCCATTATGAAAATTGCTGAACGATACAATCTTTTTGTCATTGAAGATAATGCACAGGCTATCGGAGCTGATTATTTCTATTCAGATGGTTCAATCAAAAAAGCCGGAACCATTGGTCATATTGGATGTACTTCCTTTTTCCCCTCAAAAAATCTGGGTGGATATGGGGATGGAGGCGCTTTGTTTACGGATGATGATGCTCTTGCTGAAAAAATAAGCATGATCGTCAACCATGGGATGAAAGTCCGGTATTATCATGACATGGTAGGTGTTAATTCACGCCTTGATACGCTTCAGGCTGCTATTTTAAAAGTCAAATTGAAGCATTTGGATGAATATATTGCTGCCCGACAGAAGGCTGCAGATTTCTACAATAAGACTTTTGAACATCTTGAATGTATTGTTACCCCATATATTGCCCCTTACACAACCCACGTATTTCATCAATATACGCTTAAGTTGAGAAATTGCGACAGAACAGCATTAATTGACTATTTGAAGATCAATGGGATTCCGGCCATGATTTATTATCCTGTGCCACTCCACCTTCAGCGGGCTTTTTTACCTTATGGATTTAAGGAAGGAGATTTCCCTGTTTCTGAAAAATTATGTAAGGAGGTTATCTCCCTTCCAATGCATACTGAACTGGACGAGGAGCAAATGAATTACATTTGCGAAAAAATAAAACTGTTTATTGATAAAAGCTATTCGTGAAAATGCTTTTGAAAATTGAAAAGATGATATTTTGTTTGAATTTTACGTTTAGAGTGAATGTTATTTTTGATAGTAGTTCATTCATACAAAGCTATTAAATGTCCATTAGTAAAAAGAAGAATATTAGTTCTTATTAAGTTTGTTGGGTTTTTCAAAACTTTAAAGAAAATAGTAAGTTAATGACTGCTATAAGGGGAATCTGAGGGATTGTTGAATGTAAAAAGAGAAAATAGTTAAGCGATTTAAAATGATGAAAAACATTTCATTGCATAAAAAACTTGATTTCTTTCTTTTCTATAGTTAAAATTTAAATTATGTCGAAAAATTATTTTGCCCATGAAACAGCCATCATCGATGAAAATGTTGAGATTGGTCAGGGGACAAAAATCTGGCACTTTTGTCATATTATGAGTGGTTGTAAAATTGGGGAAAACTGCAATATTGGTCAGAACGTGGTGGTTTCGCCCGGTGTGATTCTGGGTAATAATGTGAAAGTGCAAAACAATGTTTCTATTTATACGGGCGTTATTTGCGAAGATGATGTTTTTTTAGGCCCTTCAATGGTTTTTACAAATGTCGTAAATCCAAGATCTGCTGTCAACAGGAGAGGGCAATATGTGACGACCATAGTCAGGCGTGGAGCCTCTATCGGTGCCAATGCGACCATAGTTTGTGGGCACAACATTGGCGAATTTGCCTTCATAGGAGCAGGAGCAGTGGTAACCAAAGAAGTGCCCGCTTATGCACTTGTGGTTGGTAATCCTGCAAAACATGTTGGTTGGATGTCAGAATATGGACATCGACTTCATTTTAATGATCTGGGAATTGCTGTTTGCCCTGAGAGTGGTGAGAAATATTATCTTGAAGGTGAAAAAGTGACAAAGTTGTGATGTGTGATGAGTAATGTGTGATTTGTTAAGTGTTAAAAGTAAAAGGTTGTAATTAACAGATATACAATGAAAACCCACAAAGATCTGGATGCATGGAAAGAATCAATTGATTCGGTCAAATTTGTATATCAGGAAACCGGCTCATTCCCTAAGGAAGATCATTTTTTACTTGTTAACCAAATTAGAAGATCAGCAGTTTCAATAGCATCAAATATTACTGAAGGTGCAGGTCGAAATTCAAAAAAGGAGTTCATTCAATACCTCTATTTTACGTTGAGATCTGTTTCAGAGTTGGAAACTCAGCTAGTTATTTCTGAAAACCTTAACTATATAACGAATAATGAATTATTTATTAAAATTGAAGTTGAAAGAAAATTGATCCTTGGTTTAATAAGATATTTGAAGCAAAAATCTTTGTAAAAACTTAAATAAAATGGTTAGTTTTCACTATTCACTCATTACCCATTACCCATAACTCATAACTGATTAAAAAATATGAACTTTGCTCTGATCGGTGCTGCCGGCTATATTGCCCCACGCCACATGAAGGCCATAAAGGACACAGGGAACTTACTCGTTGCTGCCCTTGACCCCAACGATAGTGTGGGAATCATTGATTCATATTTCCCTGATGCTGACTTTTTCACTGAGCCAGAACGGTTCGATCGTCATCTCGACAAGCTCAGGCGTAGTGGAAATCCTGTCGATTATATTTCCATTTGTTCTCCAAACTATCTCCACGATGCTCATATCCGCATGGCTTTGAGAAATCAGGCTCATGCCATCTGCGAGAAACCTATTGTATTGAATCCATGGAATGTGGATGCTCTTTGCAAGCTGGAAGAAGAAACCGGGAAAAATATTTATACCATATTGCAGCTACGTCTCCATCCTGCTGTCATGGCTTTGAAAGAAAGAGTCCTGAACAACAAAAGCAATAAAAAGTATGAGGTTGACCTGAAATACATTACAAGCCGTGGGAAGTGGTATTTCTTTTCATGGAAAGGGGATATACAAAAATCGGGAGGTGTGGCAACCAATATTGGCGTACATTTTTTCGACATGCTGGCATGGATATTTGGTGATGTTCAGGAGAATAAAGTGTTTCATTCAGCTCACAACAAAGCTTCTGGCTACCTTGAATTTGAAAATGCCCGCGTCAATTGGTTTTTAAGTCTTGATTATCAGGATGTTCCTGAGATAGCCAGACAAAAAGGATTACGAACATTTCGTTCCTTGAAGATTGATGGAGAAGAATTTGAATTTTCTGAAGGATTTACTGATCTGCATACCGTTTCCTATCAGGAAATATTAAATGGCAAAGGATTTCGTCTGATTGAAGCTGCTCCGAGCATTCAGATTGTTCATCAAATCAGGATGCTAAAACCATAACCCTAATTTTTTGGTATCATTAAACTGTGAATATCGTAGGAAAAAAGAAACAGAAAAAGAAAATGAATTTTAAAAAAAATTTTTGGTTAATAAAAAAATGAGTACTTTTGTTACTCGATTTTAATATGCTGGATACGCTGATAACATCGAAAACCAGGGTTAAACTGCTGTTGAAATTCTTTTTGAATTCCAATTCAAGCTCATATTTGAGGGCATTGGAA
>JAAYUY010000178.1 GCA_012517435.1 Sphingobacteriales bacterium
ACATTATTTGAAAAATCCCACCCCGACCGCTGATTGTCAGGGAAATAATAGAGGTATCCGTTCGACAGGTTGCAGAAAATATTGTTCTTAACCGAAATATCTTTTGAAGCTTCAAACATCAGGATTTTTGATTTCGAATAATCCCCTGAAATTCTGACCGTATTGTGTGCGATAAGAAAAGAAGTGCAATTGTTTGCATAGAAGGCTGCATGTTTCTGACTTGTCAGATAATAAGATACCGGTGAATGGTAATTAATGACATTGTTGCTGATAATGTTTCTCTGCAATTTGTTTTTCAGGCAGTTGTACAGACTGATAATAGTTCCGCTGTGTGAAGCAGGAGCATAAAATAAATTGTCGCTGATTTTTAAATCGGAGGAAGAATATAATTCAAGTGAAGAAAAGTAATCCTGCGTCAGGTTTTCAAATCTGTCGGAAACCACAGTCAGTCTGCTTATTTGACTGGCAGCAATAGCACAGGAAAACTGATTCAGAAAATAACAGTTTTGAATCAGAATATCTCTTTCCGGATCGAATACTGAATTTCCGTTTAGCTCGATGGCAATATACCCGTTTATCAGGGAAGAGTTTTTAATCACCAGATTATTTTCATTGGAGTTAACAGCAGGTGGGGAATAAATCAGGCTTTGGTCGGAAGAGCCGGGATAATACGCAGACAGAGGCCTTTTCCCCAGAAAAAGGCAATTTTCGAACTGAACATGCGTAGCATTATCGTTCATCAGCACCAGCCTTGAAAAAGTGTCGCTGATAGCACGGAAAGTAATCTTCCTGAAAGTAATATAATCAGTCCCCATGAGGTTCAGTACAAAGTTGGAATAGGTATAATACGACCTGTTTTCAAGAACCACATCAAGACTGTCGCTACCAAGCGATTCAAAGGTAATGGTATTCAGTGAGTCGGCTCCTTTAATCTGCAAAATGGTTAGTTGTGCATTGTAAATACCTTTTTCAATTTTAAATACTACCGGGGAAGAAATACCATTGGCATTCAGGCTGTCAATGGCCTGAGCCAGCGTAGCAAAATCGGCCTGAGCACTTTTACCAATCAGATAGGTTCCGGACAGCTGAGCTGTTGTCTGATTCTTCATCAGGAAAATGAACAGAAATAACAGGAATATTTTGGTGAAAACTGAATTATTCAATAATTTCCCATGTTTGTTATGGTGGTAAAAATACAAACCTGCATTGGTTTTTAATAACATTGGAAATCGAAGCTTATTCAAGTTCTTTCAGATCAATAATGAATCCGTCAAGCCCGTCTTTTTTATATTTTTCGAGCTTTCTTTCAGCCTTTTCCCTGCTTTCGTAAGGCCCGATGATGATTCTGTAGTAACGTTCCCCGTTCACTTTTGCCACATGAACCATGGGCTTATGACCGTATTTTTTTTCTATCCTGAGCAATTCAGTAAAAAGATTGTCAATCTGTTGAAAAGCACCAACCTGTACCCCAAAACCACTTCCGCTTACCGGAATCAGGTTCACCTCGAATAACGAAGAAGCCACTTTGTTTTCAGCCGGCTCTGCAGGCGGAACTGATGGCTGATAAACCTCCACCGACACTTCGGCTATTCCCTCGGCAACAAAACCCAGCTCTTTTGCAGCGGCCTTTGTAACATCTACCACCCTGTCGTGTTTCCATGGGCCACGGTCATTGACGGTAACCACCACGGACCGATTGTTTTTCAGATTGGTTACTTTCAACTGAGTACCAAAAGGATGAGTTCGATGTGCCGCTGTCATTTTATTATTATCGAATACTTCTCCGCTGGCAGTTTTTCTGCCGTTAAACTGATCGCTGTAATATGAAGCTTTGCCTTTCTCTACCTGTTGAGATAATGCATTTAAATTTAACTGTATAAATAACAAGACAAGCCCTGCAATGAGATATGGATGACAAACTTTCATGCCTTATTTATGTTCTTCTTTTCGCTTATCTGATTTCAGCTTTTCGAGATAATAAATATTAATGTAGTCAAAAGCATATATGGAAGTTCCCGGTACAAAAAACCCGAAATAATTATCAAAAGGTTTTGGAGCAATGCCTGTATATACCAGTTGCTTATTGACAAACAAATACATTTTCTTTTTAACCACCCTGACCGTTATGATATTAAAGAACTCGTTACTCAGCTCAAGATTTTCCTTTTGGTCAATGGGTAAGTCTTTATCAAAAACCCGTTTTTCCAGTAAAAATCGTTGTGTTACAAGGCTAAAACCCAGTTTGTAATATTTTTCTTTTGAAGCAGCATAGATGAGGCCTGCCGGTAGTAAACTATCGCCTGAGATCCAGCGCATTGAAAATTCTATCTCAAAATCCTTTTTAACATTAAACCTCATATTTTTAACAATCTTACCTCCAAAATCCTCGGAATGAACCGACAATCTGCCCTTTTCGATAACTGTGTAGCAAGGATACAAATCAGTCAGGTTCCACTTGTTCGAATTATTGTTGAACTCTTCTTCAAAAACAGCTTTTCTTGTCAGATTTTCAGGCAAATCATATTTATCCTGTGCTTTCAGCAGAGAAAATGAAGATAAAAGAAGCGCGGCTGTTGTAATCAGAAAGCGGAGATACATCATTTTTTTTTGGCAAAGTTAAGCAACTCATTGCTTTGGATATACACAGTCAATTCATCTTATGGAAAATGAATTATTTTGTATTAAAAGTCGGGGGCTAAAAAATAAAACACATTCAATAAAAAAATCAGGTTTTTCTGCTTAACTTTTCAGTAAAGTATTAATATCTTTGTCGGGTAATTTGGTTAAGGATGAGTGAGTATTTTCACAGGCTGACATTCCCTGCAAGCGAAATCAGGCAACGACAAAAAAACATTGAAAGTAAACCATATTGAAAGGACAGAAAAACGAAATATTGATAAAGCAAGCAAGCCGACCAGATTACCAAACATTCTGTCAATCATTTCCGACCCTACTGTATTTTTTATTTTCTCCACAGAAGATTTATAATTTTTCTGTCAACCCAAACGGAAAGCTTTCAAAAGAACATTGTCAATCCCACAATTCAACACTTAATCAAAACCTTGCTAAAGAGCCAGATCTTCCTTTGCTAATAAGGCCGGAAACAAAATCAAATGTATCTTTTACAAAATTGTCCAGACAGAAAAGTCAAATAGCAAATGACACTTATGGTGAAAATATCAGACGATTAAGAGAAGAAAAAAATTTTTTATTTAGAAAAGCTGCAGCCCCACATGAATTTGATACTACTACTCTTAGCAAGGTTGAACGTACTGAAAGACCAATGGCAATTGATTATTTAAAACCACTGAGCCAAATTCTGAAAATTGATTACAAGGAACATAAGTTTCGGTTTTCAGCTGACAGTCTAAGTTCAAATTATGGAAAATTAGAGTATTTGGAAGATGGTTTGGATAAAGTTATTAACCAATTAAAAAGAATAAAAAATTAATGCCTACTAAATTTTTTACAAATCAGGACGATAATAGTTTACTCAAAAAGTTTGAGGGTGTATTTACAAATATTGAAAGTATCAGACATTTTGATGCTTTGGTTGGCTATTTCAGGGCTTCCGGTTATTTTAAAGTACGTCCTTTTCTCGACAAAATCCCTAAAATCAGAATCCTTGTTGGTATCAATGTTGACCAACTAATTAAGAAATATCACGAAAAAGGACAACTCTATCTTGAAAATCCGGATGAAACAAAAGCAGACTTCCTTGATGAAATCATAAAAAATATTCAGGAAGCCAACTACGATGAAGTTACAGAAAAAGGAATTCTGCAATTCATTGATGATTTGGTTAGTTGTAAAATAGAACTTAGAGCACACCCCAAAAAGAAAATCCATGCAAAGGTTTATATTTTCAGACCTGCATCATTCAACGAATATGCGCCTTGTGAAGTTATTACAGGTTCGTCAAATTTGACAGATGCCGGACTTGGTGCAAATCCTGAATCAAACTATGAGTTTAACGTTAGCTTGCGTGATTATGAAGATGTAAAATTTGCAACCGAAGAATTTGAAAGGCTTTGGGCTGAATCTGTACCCATTTTACAGACAGAAGCCGAAAGAATCAAGAACCAAACCTATTTGCGTGATGACTTTACTCCGTTTGAGTTATATATCAAAATGTTAATTGAATATTTTGGTAAACGGGTAGATTACGACCCATACAATATTGACCTGCTTTTACCCCCAAAATACATACGCTTAAAATACCAATCAGATGCTGCCAATCAGGGTTATGCAATTATGATGAAGCATAATGGTTTTGTTTTGGCAGATGTGGTAGGTTTAGGAAAAACGATTATTGCCTGTATGATTATTAAAAAGTTTATTTATGAAAATGGCACTCATACAAAGGTTTTAGTTGTTGTACCTCCTGCAATTGAAGATGGATGGAGACGGACCGTAAAAGATTTTGAACTGGATAATCATTTTCGTTTTGTTACGATCGGAAGTCTGCATAAAATTTTAGACAGAGAGAATTATTCTTATCCGAATCCTGAAGATATTGATTTAATCGTTGTTGACGAATCCCATAAATTCAGAAATGATTACACCGAAATGTATCTGGCTTTGCAGGAAATTTGTAAAATGCCAAGAAAAAGGCCTGCCGAAAATGGAGATATACGTAAGAAAATAATCTTAATTTCTGCAACCCCTTTAAATAACCGCCCACAGGATATTGAAAACCAACTTTATCTTTTTCAGGACAGAAGAAACAGCACACTTGAAAACATCAGAAACTTACAGGAATATTTCAAACCTATAAATGAGCAGTATAAAAAACTGGCTTATGAGAAAAAACTGAATATCAAAAAACTGAAAGCACTATTCCAGAAATTACGAGATGATGTAGTGGAGCCGCTTGTAATCCGAAGAACAAGAACAGACATTGAGAGCAACAAAGAATATCTGGAAGATTTGGAAAAACAGGGAATAAAATTCCCAAGAGTTGGCGACCCCATTGCCCTTTACTATGAATTGGATGGAAACTTGAGTGAATTGTTTTTCGATACAGTTTCGCTAATTACCAATCTTGATGAAGATGGGAATGAAATTGACGGTTTGGGATATTATCGTTATCGGGCTATTGAATTTTTGGTAAAAGAGGAAGACCGGAAAATCTATGGTAAAGTGGAATCCATATCAGGCAGGTTGTCTGCTATTATGAAAACGCTTTTGGTAAAGCGCCTTGAAAGTAGTTTTTATGCATTCACCCAATCGCTGAAAAGATTTCAGAAAGCTATTGATAATATGCTGGCCATGTTTGATGATAACAGGATATTTATCGCACCTGATTTAGACATCAACAAATTGCTTGAAGAGGGTTTAAGTTATGATGAGATTGAAGCTAAAATAAATGAAAAAGGAGGAAACAATAAAGAGTATAAAAAAGATGCTTTCGACAAAAAATTTGTTGATTTGCTCAAGCAGGATAAGGAAAAAGTGGATGATTTAATTGAACGCTGGAGCAAAGTAAAGAAAGACCCGAAGCTGATAGAGTTTGCAAAACAAATACAGGATGAGTTTTTTAAAACCGATCTAAATATTAGCGGCAAGCTGGTTATTTTCTCAGAATCAAAAGAAACAGCAGAAGAATTAACGGTAAAACTTGCAAAGATTACAAAGAAAAAAGTGCTGACCGTAAGTGCCGAAAACAGAAAATATGTCGAGAGTACTATCCGGGAAAATTTTGATGCCAACCTTGAAGAAGAAAAATGGAAATCGGAATACGATATTATTATTACCACTGAAGTACTGGCAGAAGGCATCAACCTGCACAGAAGTAATGTAATAGTAAACTATGATGTTCCCTGGAACTCTACCCGTTTAATGCAGCGCATCGGTCGTGTTAACCGCATCGGCTCAAGAGCCGACAGAATCTATGTTTACAACTATTATCCGTCTGCCCATGGAGATGCTCAAATTCATTTGGTAAACAACGCCCTGCGTAAACTTCAGGCATTTCATACAGCTTTTGGTGAGGATAACAAGGTATTTTCTGTTCTCGAAGAAAAAGGAGAAGGGGCTTTATTCGGAAATAAAATTCAAAAAGAAGAAAGCGAAATTTTGAAGTATTTGAATGAATTAAGAGATTTTAGGAAGAAACATCCAAAGATTTTTAATGAAATAGCTAAAATTCCAAACAAAGCAAGGTGCGGGAGAAAAGTTCCCGAAGGTAGGCAACTAACCTTATTGGACACTGAAAGCGGTGAAATAAATTACCCATTGCAAAACACATCACTGACCTATCTGAAAAGTGAAAATCATCCCGGTATCTTTTGCCTCATCACTCCCGAAATGAATATTATTGAAATGAATTTTTTACAGGCAGTCAAATTGTTTAAAGCTCCTGATTCAGAAAAGGCAATTGCCTTACACGAACTGCACCACAAACAAACACTGGCAAGTCTCGAATATTTTAAGTCTGAAAAAAATCAGGAAAATGTTCAGACAGTTTCTCGTAGAAATCTTAGTCCGGCAGAAAATAAAGCCATTTCAAACATTAATGCGATAGTTAAGATTGCACCTACCGAACAAAAACGAATGGCATTATTGCGTGCTTTGGATATTATCAAAAAAGGAACTTTTGCTTCGAAGGGTTTACCAAAATCCATCAATGTTTTTTTTACTTCAAATGCGGGATTGCTCAAAGAGCCGGATAAGTTTATTGAGCAATTATTTATTACCGTTCTCGACAGGTACGACCTTTCTCCCGGTTCCGAGGAAATGCCTCAATCAGACAAAGCACACAGGGGAATTGTAAATCCTCAAATTGTATTAACTCAAAGTTTCAGTTAAACCCCTCGAATTCGAAGGAATTAAAATGAAGAAGAATATATGACCAAACAAAAATCAATTATTGTTCAAAATATTCCTGTTCAGGTAATTATTGAAAATAAACTGGATTATATTTGTATAACTGACATGGCAAATGCCAAAGAAAATGAAAGCCGTGCTGCGGATATTATCAAAAACTGGATTAGAAACCGATATACCCTCGAATTTTTAGGAACCTGGGAACAAATGTATAACCCGAATTTTAAAGTGGTCGAATTCGACCACTTTAGAATGCAGGCCGGCTTGAACTCTTTCGTACTCAGTGTTTCAGAATGGATAGCTAAAACAAATGCCATCGGTTTTATCGTTAAGAAAGGTCGATATGGCGGTACTTATGCCCATAAAGACATTGCCTTCGAATTTGGCTCAGCTATCAGCGCCCCATTTAAACTTTTTCTTATCAAAGAGTTCCAGCGTTTGAAGGAAGATGAAAATAACCGTCTTCAACTTGAATGGAACCTCCAACGAACACTCGCAAAAGTCAATTACCGTATTCATACCGATGCCATCAAAGAAAATCTGATTCCAAAAGAACTTTCCAAAAATGAAATAAACTTTATTTATGCCAATGAAGCAGACATGTTGAATATGGCTCTTTTCGGTAAAACTGCCCAGCAATGGCGAAATGAAAACCCCGATGCCGAGGGAAATATCAGGGATATGGCAACCATTGAGCAATTGGTGGTTTTAAGCAACCTCGAAAGTATAAACGCGGTGTTAATCCATCAGGGTTTATCACAACCCGAGAGGCTTACACAACTCAACCAAGTAGCCATTACTCAAATGAAATCATTGATAGGAAATGTTCAATTGAAAAAACTGAAATAAAATGCCAGCTAACAGAATTCATTTACAACAAGCATTACACAAACCTTACGACAGGGTTTTGTTTTCCCGTGAAGTATTAAGTCCGGTTTTTGGTTCAGGATTTACGCTTAATTCCTCTTTAGTTCCTGCACCTCTATCACCCAATAAATCGGAATCGGCTGCGATTGCCAACGTTTGGATTTACGGAAAAATTCAATTGGACGACAGCTCCGAAATTACATGCTACGAAGTGCTGTTGCAACCCAAAGTCCGCATCGAACAAAGCAAGGTCGCTATTCAGCAATATGTCCGAAAGCTGCTTACAGCCGGACAAGCGGCTTTAATCAATTTTATATCACCTGCCAATAAAAATGTATGGCGACTTACATTGGTTGCCAAAGATAGTGTACTGACCGACAAAGGGGTAAAAGAAAAAACCACCAATGCCAAACGTTACACCTTTTTATTAGGCCCTTCGGAAAGCTGCAAAACAGCAGCCGAACGCTTTGAAGCGCTGAGTACCGAAAAAGAAATTACGTTTCAAACACTTGTCAAAGCCTTCTCTGTTGAAAAACTTAGTGACGAATTTTTTGATGAATATCCCTTGCATTACCAAAACTTTTGCGATTACCTGCAGGAATCCAACTACCGTAAATCGGTTTTCAATATTACCTTCCCTGCGGATGCTTCAAAACAGGAAAAGGACAAAGCCGGTAAACCCATCCGCGATTTTGTAAAGAAATTGCTCGGGCGCATTGTGTTTCTATACTTTGTTCAGAAAAAAGGGTGGCTGGGAGCAAGTAATACCAATTACACCGATGGCATGCACGACTTCATTAAGCAACTTTTTCACCAGTCGGGCGGCAACGATGCTTTTTACAGTAATTGGCTAACCGTTCTTTTCTTTGATACACTCAACAGGGAACGCCCCAACGATGATTTTACAATGCCCGATGGAAAAACGGTGAAGGTGCCTTTCCTCAACGGTGGTTTGTTCAACAAAGAAGAATTTGACGAACATTTGCTGACGTTTCCTGCAAAACTATTCCATAACCCCGATTATGAAGACACTATACTCACTGCAAAAAACAATGGTTTTGCCCGTGGTTTTCTCGACTTTTTAGATGCCTTTAACTTTACCGTTTACGAAGACAGCCCCGATGACCATACCGTAGCCGTTGACCCTGAAATGTTAGGCCATATTTTTGAGAACCTTCTTGAAGACAACAAAGACAAAGGCGCTTTTTATACGCCCAAGGAAATCGTGCATTACATGTGTCAGGAAAGTTTAACGGAATATTGTTTGAACCTTGATTTTTCTGATTTGGGGATTAACATACTTGAGGAGGACAAAAGAAATTTGGTTGAATCAATTATTAAAAGAAAAGAAATTGATGATGAACTCCTTTTAAAATCATGCAAATCAGATGAATCTTGTAAATCATGGTTCAGACAGTTGGAAATGCATCTCGATAAGGTAAAAATCTGCGACCCAGCCATCGGTTCCGGTGCGTTTCCTATGGGTTTGTTACAGGAAATTTTCAGCATAAAAGAACTCATTGCTTACGAAACCGGCAAGGAATGGAAACCTGCCGAAACCAAACTGAACATTATCCAAAACTCCATTTACGGGGTGGATATTGAAAAAGGGGCGGTGGATATTGCACGTTTGCGCTTTTGGCTGAGCCTGGTAGTGGACGAAGAAAAGCCCAAAGCCCTGCCAAACCTCGATTACAAAATTGTGGTGGGCGACAGCCTCATAAGCAAGTTCGATGGCGAAATTGTGGAAATTGACTGGGAACGAAAAAGTAGCGTGGGTAAAGCCGATGAGTATGTACAAAATGTACAGCGACTGCTGAAAGAAGTTGCCGAAAAACAAAAGCAGTACTTTAGCCCCAACAACAAAAACAAAAAGAAACTGCAGGCAGAAATCCGCAACCTGAAAATTGAATTGCTCATTAACCAACTTTCGTTTAATAAAGAGCTTTATATAAACAAAACCGAACAAAAAGGTGGCTTTATGCCAACGGCATCAGATATTAAGCACAACACAGAACGCGAACTGCAAATCAAGGCATTTGACAATCTGATTGGCAAACTGAAAAACCTGCTGAGAAACTCCGATGAACCTTTTAACCATTTCGACTGGAAACTTGATTTTCCAGAAGTTCTGAACCCATATCTGGTAAATGGGAATAGGGGATTTGATATTGTGATTGGGAATCCCCCTTGGGGTGCAGAAATATCTGAAGAGCAATTTTTGAAGAATCACCTTAAAATAAGAAGTAGTACAGATAGTTCAGAGTATTTTATTCTAAAATCCTTTGATACATTTTCCAAAAACAAAACTATTATAGCATTCATTGTACCTAAATCAATATTATTTGCTAATGCTTGGCATAAATCGCGTGAATCAATTTTAAATAGACAAATAATTAGTTTAGGTGACGCAGGTATTTCATTTGCAGAAGTAAATCTTGAATCTGTTATTTTTATATTACAAAACACTATTTACAAACCATCAAACTACGTAAAAATTGTAAAGTTTGAACCACTGAAAAAATTCAGCACTAATAAAACTCTTGTTGAACTTAACAAAGTGGACCAAAAGGTTATGAAAAATACATCGATATTAATTGTTACAGATATTCCACCTTTAGCTCAAAAAATAATAGAAAAAATTCAAAAAACGGAAAGCTTTCTTAAAGATTTTGAAAGAGAAGTCTTTAGGGGGCTTTACATACCTGATAAACTTAAAGAAAACATTTTGAATAAAGGCGAATATAAATATGTAAATAAAGTACCTCATGTTTCGCTTTATTCTATCGATAAAATTCATAGGATAGACTTGTCAATGCATTTAAAAAAATTTGGTAATATTATTGAAAAATTGCAAAGGGATAGAATAATAATTAAGGTTTTGAGGGGTTCTAAGTTGACTTGCGCTTATGCAACAAAAGATGTTTTGACAACAGAAAAACTTGTTAATCTAATTGTAAATCCTAAAGTTCTAAATCCTTATTATGTATTATCTTTACTAAATTCAAATTTAACATCTTTTTATTTGGGGAAAGTTCTTTTTAGCGATATTACAGAAACATCACGTGTTATGGATGATTGCTATCTTAGCAAAGTCCCAATAAAAAGAATTTCACTTACCGAACAAATTCCATTCATTAATTTAGTTGAACAAATACTCACTGTTAAAAAATCCAACCCTAAAGCCGACACCTCTGCCTTAGAGCAACAAATTGATAACCTGGTTTACCGGCTATATGACTTAACCTATGACGAAGTAAAAGTAATCGACCCCGATTTTCCGCTTAGCCGGCAGGAATATGAAGCCATCAGGCTGGAATAACCCCCTCTGTGCTCCTCCGTGACCTCTGTGGTTAAAAAAAAGAATTCACCACGGAGAACACACAGATACACGGAGAAAAAAA
>JAAYUY010000179.1 GCA_012517435.1 Sphingobacteriales bacterium
GGAAATTAGTTTCAACAAAAAATCTTTCGAAAGTCCAAGTTTCTTCCCGACTTTCAGGTTTTGCTCAATCACTTTCTGCCATCTTCTGAGCTGAAAGATGGAAAGATTTTCATGGCTTTTCAAAACCCCAATCTTTTCGACAATTTCCATTCTCTGAGCAAGCAACTCAATAAGCTGGAGGTCAATACTGTCGAGCTGTTCGCGATACATTTCGAGGTCTTTGAATGGTTTGACAATGGTTTTGTCTTCCCGCGTAAAATGAAGTTTTCCCAGCAATTCTGTCAGTTCATCGGGTGTAAGCTGCTGTTTGGCATCGCTCAAAGCCACTTTCGGATTGATATGGCACTCGATCATCAGGCCGTCCATACCGAGATAAAGGGCTTTTTGAGATATTTCGTAAATAAAGGCGGTATGACCGGCAATATGGCTCGGGTCGCAGATCAGGGGGATTTCAGGAATTCGTCTTTTCAGTTCAATCGGTATTTCCCATTTCGGGATGTTGCGCAAAGAGGTTTTTTCGAAAGGGAAAAAGCCCCTGTGAACAGCCGCCAGCCGTCTGATACCCGAATTGTAAAACCTTTCAATCGTTCCGACCCATAAGTCAATATCGGGGTAAACCGGATTTTTAATCAGCACAGGAATATCAACCCCTTTCAGGGCTTCAGCCAGTTTGCGGACATATACCGGATTGGAAGTGCTTCTTGCACCAATCCACAAAATATCAATGCCATGTTTGAGACAAGCTTCAATATCTTCAGGGGTGGTAACTTCAACGGTGGTCAGAAGTCCGGTCATTTCTTTGGCTTTTTTCAACCACTGCAAGGCAATATTTCCGGCTCCTTCAAAACTCCCGGGGCGGGTACGTGGTTTCCATACGCCTGCCCTGAGGATTTTAACTTTACCTGTCTTTTGGATGGCAAGCGCTGTCGAAATCAGCTGATCTTCGTTTTCCGCACTGCATGGCCCGCTGATAATCAGGGGATATTCCAGATTACAATCAAACCAGTCTTTTAATTTAACCAACTTCATCACAAAACAACTTTAAAATAACGATAGCCATCGAAGCGATAATCATGTAAGTCAAAGACAGTCAGTTTTTTAAACTCCGGGTCGTGTCGGTGAGGACAGTTGTTTTGCCTGATGGCCGTTTCATCCCTGTTTACCTCCGAAACATTCAGAAAGCAATCCTTCTCATCACACTTATAAAGACAATGAATAGTGGCAAACAAAATGATTTTATCCCTGCAATCAATGGACTGAAGAAAAGCCACATCATCATTAAGTTTTGGATGAAGGACAACAAAATCATATAATTCCAGAGCCTGATGAATATCGCTGATGTTGCGTATATCCTTGACAACACTGGCATGCAGGGTAAAATCCGGAAAATCGGCACGGATCTGACGGGCTAAATCATCATTGGCACAAACAATACTGTTTTTTTTATCATACAGGGCTTCCAGGAGAGGAATTGTCTGCCTGTAAGCATCTTCTGAAAAAAAATGGTTTGAAAGCGTCAGCGAAAATCCGATATTTTTTTTTGAGAGTGTTTTGATCTGCTTCACAGAAAGTCCGTTATCCCTGCGAAAGGGCCTTCCACCATATAAAGGGGAATAAGTTTTGGTAAAACCGAATACGCTGACAACCTGATTTATTTTCCCGATATTTAGCTGTTCAAAACGTGTTTTTAAGGCAGAATAAATAAACCATGAATCCCCGAGTTTTCTGGAAGAAACAGTAAATTGCCTGTTTTCTCTGACTTCTGTTTTCAATCTGCTTTTAATTAATGATGCAAAAATAACGAGTTGGTTTATTCTTTATTCTTTTTCAGGTTTTAATAATTTCTTTAAAAGCCTGACCTTTGCTGAAAAAAATACCCGACAATTTATAAAAAATGAGTTCAGCAACCAACAAGGAATGGTTAAGTCAAATACCCATGTTTTTCATTGTGGGGCGTTCCCGCTCAGGGACTACCCTGCTGCGCACCCTTTTCGATGCCCATCCCAATGTCATCATGCCGTTTGAAAGTCCATTTATCTGGGTTTTAAGAAATAAATACGGCAAAAGAAAACATTGGACAATAAAACACCTGACCAGCTTTTACCACGATCTGTATAAAACCAACTGGAAGTTTAAGCTATGGCCTGTTGACAAGGAAAAACTACTCAGCGACCTGCTGAGCCTTGAAGGAAAGACGGATTACCTGACGGTTTGTAAATGCGTCCATGCCAACTATATCTCTACATTTCAGAAAAAAGAGATAAAATGGATTGGTGACAAAAATCCAAAATATTCTATCAGGCTGAAAACCATAGAAAAGATGTTTCCGGAAGTCAGGTATGTGCATATTATCCGTGATTACCGTGATCATTTGTATTCCATGTTAAAGGTAAATTTTCTGGGCTCTGTCATCCCTGAAATACTTTATCAGTGGAAATATTCTGCCCGTACTGTTGAAAGTTTCCGTAAGAAAAAGCCGGAAAAGATTATCAGCATACGGTATGAAGAGCTTGCAAAAGAACCGGAAAGGGTTTTTGGTGAAATATGCAGGTTTCTTAATATTCCTTACGAACCATCAGTGCTGGATTTTTACAAACATGAACAGGAAATTAAAAACAGCCTCGATGCCGGATTACTTGACAAATTCCAGAAAAGCCTGTTCAATCCTATCAATACAGGCAGAATCAAAAACTGGGAAGGAAAACTTAATGAGCAGATTATCAAAATGGCAGACACCATAGTGGGAAAATATGCGGAAAGAAATGGTTATGAAAGAATTTACAAAAAAACTGATATTCAGACCGTAATACGTATTATTCCACGAATAACCATTATCCGGCTCTATTATCTTTACCGTTGGACAATCGGCATTTTTCCATCGGAAATAAAAGCCGGCATCAAACGAAAATTACCCTCATTACCACGCTTATATTTTGCTATTTTTCCTCAGGATAAAAAACAATTTGATGGAGAGCAGGAGAAGTTTTCTTTCAGACGCGGTTAGTGTATCGACAGCAAACATACTTTCCACTCTGATGCAAATTGGCTGTGGAGTGCTGATAGCCCGATTGCTCGGACCTGAGGGAAATGGTTTATACACTTATCTGCTGGTTGTTCCAACCCTGGTCGGAGTGGTAACCCGACTGGGCGTTAAGAGGAGCACCGTATTTTTTATTTCAAAAAAAACTTTTTCTTACGAAGACGTAATATCTTCCCTTATTTTCATTGCTGTGACAACCAGCTTGCTGGGCGCTTTGATCACTGGCGGTATATTTTATTTCAGCGACAGAAACGATATAACGTTTACCCTCAGCTTGTTTGCCATTTTATCCATCCCGTTGAATGTACTGATCAACTACTCTACCGGAATTTTTCTTGCAGAAGGAAGTATTCGCAAATACAATGTGTTGCAATGGATACCCAATTTCATCAATCTCCTGCTTCTGATTGTGTTTCTTTTCCTGCTAAGATGGTCGGTGCAGGGTGCTCTTCTGGCTTATCTGTCTGCCAATCTGATAATGGCATTTTATGCGGTCAGGCTGGTTGCTGAAAACCATCCGGTTCGGTTTCAATTCAACTATCACATTATCAGGAACCTGCTTGGACTCGGGCTGTCTTTTACCATTGCCGGCATGCTGATTAAACTGCATTACCGCTTCGACATTGTCATGCTGCGTCATCTCAGCGATTTAAAGGAAGTCGGCTTTTATTCCCTGGCTACCCGTATTACTGAGCGCTGGCAGGGACCTCTGACCGTTGGCGTGGTCATTTACAGCCGTACTGCGCTGGCAGAAGACATCAATATTTTCAAAGACAGGGTGCTGGGTTGGATAAAGATTAGCTTTTTACTCGGAATAATGGCTCTGGTGGTCTTATATTTCATCGTCCCCTACCTGATTGTTTTTCTCTACGGACAGAAATTCATCCCAAGTATCGAAATGGTTCAATGGATACTCCCCGGTATCCTCATGCTGATAGTATCCAAAACACTGATCAGCTTTTTTCTGGGTGTCGGAAAAGCATGGTCACTCGTTTATATTATATTTTTCAGCCTGATTATCAACATTTCACTGAATTTTATCTTCATCCCGAAGCTGGGCGGAAAAGGAGCAGCCCTGACCACCGATATCAGTTATTTTGTGATGGGAATCCTGATGTTTATCTTGTTTACCATCCGCTATAAAATACCTTTAAAGCAAATCATTTCCCTTAATCAGGCAGAAATCAGCATGATGAAAAGATTTATTTTACGAAAAAAAGACAGAGCCGGCAGAAAACTCAGGGAAGAGCAAGAAATGCCTAATATTTCAGAATTTTAATGACCTTGCTTCCCCCGTCTTCGGTATTGATTTTCAACATAAATGGCCCTTCCGGCAAAGCAGAAATGTCAATCTGATTGGTGCCTTCCTTTAGATTTCCCTGACCCAGTAATTGTCCCTTCAGGTCAAACATCTGATAAACTCCGTTACCTGAAATAAAAATCTTATCGGAAGCAGGATTGGGAAAAACCGTAGGTGAAACAGGCCATGCAGATAAAATACCTGAAGAGGATGTGTAAAAGTATTTCACCTTGTTGGAAAAAGTCCATTCGTTGTTGTAAAAGTCAAAATTTTCGTAAACAATTTCGAGAATTCTTCCTGACTGGCTATAAGTATAGGTTTTTCTGACAGAAGACCAGAATTCAAACCAGTCTCCCCACTTGGATCCTGACTGATAAAAACCTTCATTTCCTCTGTTGTCATATCCGTGAACCTCAATTTCAAGCGTGTCCCAGGCTTTTTTATCCCATCTGTACTGCCATTGAAAACGCTCGGTAAGTAATCCGTTTTCATAGGTATAAGTAGTGTACACACTGTCCACCCACTTGTTTATCGTACTGTTCCATGTATAAAATGAATCCACAGTCATAAGACCGTCATTCACCCTGGCCGAATATCTTTCATAATTCACCCATTTGTTCAGCATAAAAATTTGCATGACATAAGCTGTTGGCCGGGCATTTTCCCATTCAAAGCCCAGCTCCCACTTCAGACTGCCAAGTCTGGCCTGCTGCTGCCATTTGTTGTTCCATTCATAAATGACTACTGCAGAGGGCTTTTTATCAGCACCATAGGAAATTTCCATTTTCTGTGAGGGTGTCCATTTCATGTCCATACCGTCATAAGACAAGTTGATAATGGTAAGAGGCAGTTTGTCGGCATTAAAGGTATAAACCGAAGAATCGCCATAGGAAAACACCCATTGATTGTTATCATAATACTCATAAGAGCTGAACTGTCTGAGTCCATTGACATAGCGGTAGGTCTGACGGTCGGAAGGCATCCATTTCAGAGAATCCCAATAGTAATTGGTTTCCTGAAGTATTAAACCGTTCTGGTCATATACTTTTTCATTTTTGTAACTGTTTATAAACTGACCTGTGAAATAATCAAAATACCTGCGGATCAAGGAAATCATATTTCCATTGGCATCATATTGATAAACTTCAATATCGGAAGTGTCCCAGTCGGAGCCGTTCCATGTAAAATTCATGAGCGAATCAGGCAGCTCTGAATTTCTGGCATTAAATAATTTGGGAAAACTTACACTTTGAGCAGTCATTATTTTTTTGGTCTGACTTAAGTTTTTTGATTGATTCTGTGCATTTAGCATGACGGCAACTGCCATCAGTAACAAGCTTAGTAACAATTTTCTTTTCATATTTCTCAGTTTTGATAAAGACAAAAGACGGATTTAAAGTTTAAAAGTTGCGTTAAATGTTCATGCAAACCGTAATAATCTTATTTTTTTCTTTTCTCCAGATAATTTTATCAGCATCTACTTTTTCAAGTTCAGCGCTGACGCCTTGTGCCACACCATTTTTCCAGTCGTGCGGCTCCAGAATCAAATACAGATATGGGTCTTTTCCGGGTGTAAGCTTCACCAGTTGCTGATGGAGTTTCATGGTCAGTGAAGAAAAGGATTCTCTTTTCTGAATCATTTCCACGTATATTTCACCTGGATTATCATTGCAAATTTCAAAACCAAGATGAGTATTATAATTTATCGCTATTTGATTTTCCCGTAAAACCTTAATTCTTGTTTCCCTGACATTCAGCAAACCATAGCCAATCTGCATCAAAATAAGGGAAGCGGCAACAGGGATATGTGTACCCCTGTATTTTTCTTCATAGATAAACAAGCCAGAATGGGTTGAACCACTGTTCCAGTCGGTGCCTTTGTTATCTATCAGCCCGATTTTTTCGCCCTTGTATTCAATGATGTAGAAAAAATTGTTGTAATTATCAATGCTTTCAAACCACTTCAGTTGCATTTCAGGGGTAATTTCTTCCCTGAAAATCATATTTTGCCGGATTTGTTCAGAGTTTCGCCAAAATCTAAGCAATTCAAGTTCATTTCGGGTAAGGCGGCTTAAGATAATGCCATAACGGATCAGCTTCATTTCAAAATCTTCCTGATTGAAAAGGGGGGTTTGCGGTTTTGTACTTTATAAATGCGATTAAGGTATTCGCCCAGTATTCCCATGGAAAAGAGCAGGATACCTGTTGAAATGAGAATGGTAACGATAATGGAAGTATAACCAAGCGGAACATTGAAATTCATTTTCCTGTAAATACGATAGATAGCAAAGCCAAAAGCAAAAAAAGATGTCAGAAAGCCAACAATGGTCATCATTTTCAGTGGTACAGTCGTGTAGTAGATCACCAGATTGGTAAAAAGTCTGAAAAGTTTGAGTTTCGAATACCCTGACTTTCCGCTCTGCCTTTTTTCATGCCTGACTTCGCAAAAAGCCACATCATCGGTGTACCAGAGCAACAATTCATCAATGAAAACAAATTCCTGCGGGTGAGTAAGGATTTTTTTTACCAGCTCAGCTTTTATCATTTTAAATGATGAACCTTCCCCGGGTGCATCCAGTACCTTTTTTGCTCCTTTTTTCACAAAACGTGAGGCAATATTGCGGATAAAACTGTGTTTTTTCCTTTTAAAAAAACCGTAAACAAGGTCAGACTCCTTTTCATTGTAAGCCAGAATGAGTTTTTCAATTTCCTCAGGTGGGATCTGTAAATCATCATCAAGGGTGATAATAAAATTACCGGAGGCAAAACCCATCCCGCAAAAAATAGCGTTGTGTTGTCCGTAGTTTTTGGAGAGTTTGACGGCAATTATTTGTTCAGTAAATTGATTTTTAAGCTGTTGAATAACCTCCCAGCTTTGATCAGATCCGCCATCTTCCACGAAAATCACTTCAAAACTTACATTCAGTCGTCCAAAGGTTTCGGCTGTTCGGGAAAAGAGTTCAACAAGTGTCTGCTGGCTGTTGAACACAGGAACGATAACCGAAAAATCGATGTTTTTTTGCATGAAAACGTCTCAAATAAGCGGAGCTAAGATACTTGAATAAAAACAATCCGGGAGTATTATTTTCGGGCTGTTGTGGAGAAATTCAGCTAAATTTGATCCTGAATTAAATGGAGAAAAATGGCACAATATCAGATTAAACCCATCAGCAGGAAAGAGTTTGAACTGACGCTGGATAATGTTCAGGAAGGAAAGATAAGATTTTCAGGAACTTTTAAAAGAAAAGCTGAAATTCTGATACGTAATACCCGCCTGTTTTACCTTTCACCCAAGAGTATATGGTCTTCCATATTTTACGTTACTGAAAACGGGAAAACAATGCTGGATTTCAAAATGAAATGGACAGGAAAAATGATCATTACCAGCTATTTTGAAGATAATCCGGTTCAATATTTCTTTAAACCTAAAGGAGTTTTTAAAAGAGGTTTTATCTTGATGAATGAACAAAATATTGAATTGTTCAGCATTGTGCCGTCTTTCAAACTCAAACAATTTAATTTTGAATTCGACATTGAGATGATCAATGTTCAGGCATGTCCGGAATATCTTGAATTACTACTCCTGACCAGTGTATATCTGATAGACGAGATTCGCAGGAGCGAGTCCTCTGCAAGCAATTAAATTTAATAATAAATGCAGGCAGTGGGCAATCAGTAAATAGGCAGTAGGCAGTCTGCAATAAGCAGGAAAAACGCGGAATACGGAAAATGGAAGTAGGCAGTTTTCAGCAGGCACGGACATATAACTCACCCCCGGCCCCTCTCTTTCAAAAAGAGAGGGGAGCTGATGCCGTTTCCGGATTTGAAAATTGTTTCATAAAACAAAAATTCAACACCTGCTCAAGTCCCGTTGGGACGGCATTTTGGTAACAGTAACAAAATAAAAGAGACAAGTCCCGTTGGGACGACCCATTTCCTCGTAATTGATAAATGATGGCTTTGATAAGGATTGTTTTGCCTAACTCACCCCCGGCCCCTCTCTTTCGAAAAGAGAGGGGAGCTGATGGCGTTTCCGGACAGTTTGCAGTAGGCACAAAAAACACGGAACTCATCACCCATTACCCATCACTCGAAACAGGCTACCTAACAACATTTTCAAAATTCAGGTGAACAATCTGCAATTATTGACTTATCCGTTGCATTTTCTTCTTATATTTACTCTCAAAAAAAGCTTTCAAATAGAATCGAAAACTCAATTTTTCGGAAGTATTTTGAACAAGTGAATTAAATATCCTGGCTATGAAAAAATTTACAATTCTCTCTTTTTATCTGTTTCTGATAGTTAGAACTATAGCACAGAATGCCGGCAGTTGCGTCAGTTTTGATGGAGTGGACGACTACATCAACTGCGGAAACAACAGCTCAGTGCAGATTACGACCAATGCTGTTACCATGGAAGCATGGATAAAGGCAAGTAGCTGGAAAACAAATGTTTATGAAGGAACCATTGTCAACAAGGAAGGAAGCTCAGCAGGCTACATGCTTCGTTGCGGAAACGGAGGAGAACTAAATATGGCAATAGGAAACGGCTCCACATGGTCTCAGATTTATTCCGGTTCCACCTCTACTTATATGTCGCTGAATCAGTGGTACCATGTCTGTGGCATCTATGACGGGAGTACCCTTAAGCTTTATATCAATGGTAATCAGGTTGCTTCAGGTACTTTCAGCGGAAATATAGGGAACACCACCAATAATTTGTGGATAGGCTCCACACAGATTTATTCCTCAAGAACTTTCAAAGGAAATATTGATGAGGTAAGAATCTGGAAAACAGCAGTTTCTATAAACACTGTCAAAGAATATATGTTTAAACCGATCACCTCATCACATCCCAATTATTCCTCACTGGTAGCTTACTACCCGATGAATGAAGGAACAGGAACCAGTATTTATGATCAATCGGGGAATAATAATACCGGAACACTTGTAAATTTTACAGCGAGCTCGGCATGGACAGGCTCTTATGCTCCTTTTGCTTCTTCCCCTTCTGTATGCCTGAACAATCCCGGAGCCGTATGGCCTGGTGTAACAATCGGTACATCTGCCCAAATGACTGTAAAAGATACACTTACCGGTAACTCCTACCTTGTTTTCGGTCATAATAATGCCCCTGCCGGCTACAATACTACCAACAAACCTTCAACCATACAAAAACGATTGAAAAGATTCTGGCGGCTTGAAACCGAAGGCAGCGGATTAACCGGACAGATTTACTTTGACTATTCAGGACTCGACACAAGCGGCTTTTATACTTTCAGGCTGTTGAGTGACAATGATACCAATTTTTCAAATGCGACCACTATTCCCGGCATAAAAAAGGGAAATTATACTATCCATTTTCCTAATATCAGCTTTCAGGATTCAACGTTTTATACCATCGGAGCATTTGATTTTCAGGCACCTGCGGTTATAACACAATCCATTGATGAAATAAAAGCCTATACGGCAAAAGTCAGTGGAAAAGTAACTGAAGATGGTGGATTGACTACATACAGGGGAATTTGCTGGTCAACATCATCGAATCCTGATACATCACTCTCCACAAAATCCCTGGCAGGAACAGGTGCCGGCAGCTATCAGGTAAATATTACCGGACTTTCATCCAACACTACTTATCATGTGAGAGCATTTGCATACAACAGCCTTGGACTCAGCTACGGAGCCGACAGCAGTTTCACTACAAAAATACCCGGCTTACCTACCGTTTTAACTGACGGATATTCAACAATTTATACCGATTCAATTTTATACAGGGGAAAAGTTGTATCTGATGGCAATGATCTTGTTACCGAAAGGGGTTTTGTCTGGTCGCTGAACCCCAATCCGACCACAGCTCTTTCAACCAAACTTGTGAAAGGCAGCGGAACAGGAAGTTATACAGGAATGATAACCGGACTGACACCCGGCACAACCTATCATATACGTGCCTACGCTATCAACTCACAGGGAACAGCTTACGGAGCCGACAGTACCTTTAGCACCCTGCCGGTTAGTGTTCCGACAGTTACTACAGGAATTATCTCAAATATCACCGGATACACAGCTCTAGTCGGGGGAAATGTCAGTTTTGATGGCAGAAGGCCTGTTACCGACAAAGGTATTTGCTGGAGTACCTCCCCTAATCCTACCATAAACCTCAGTACAAAAACGAATGAAGGAGGTGGCACCGGCACTTTTACTTCCACGCTTACCAACTTAAGCCCGAATACGACCTATCATGTAAGAGCCTACGCCACCAATTCGGTTGGTACAGCCTACGGAGCCGACAGCACTTTCATCACTGCTGCCCCGCCCACAGTTGTTATCAATCAAATCAGCGGTATATCCTATTATTCAGCCGTCTGCTCATCAACAGTCGTCAGTGACGGCAGGATGCCTGTTACCGAAAGAGGCATCTGCTACAGCACCTCCCCGAATCCGGATATTAATTCAGCCACTAAAATCAAATCAGGAAGTGGTACCGGATTATTTTCCGTTCCGCTCAGTGCACTGAATCCCAATACCATATATCATGTTCGTGCCTATGCCATCAATCAGGTGGACACCAGCTACAGTGCCGACAGCTTCTTTAAAACCTGGAAAACCTATCCGCCAACGGTCAATACTGTTTCGGTGGGAAATATCACAGATAAATCAGCTTACTGTGAGGGAAATGTCAGCAATGACGGAGGGGCAACAGTAACAGCAAGAGGTTTTTGCTGGAGTACACAAGCAAACCCGACAGCAAATCTCATTACCAGCACAATCAATGGGAATGGTCTGGGAAATTTCAGTACCACCATCAGTGGTCTGAGCCGCGGGACGACCTATCACATCAGAGCCTATGCCATTAACAATGTGGATACAGCCTATGGAGGCGATAGTGTCTTTACCACCCTTGATGCCCCGAAAGTGAGCACAGACAATGTTTCTGAGATAACCGGAACCGATGCAAAATGTGGCGGTACAGTTATATCCACAGGAGGCTCTCCGGTGATTCGCAGGGGAGTATGCTGGGACAATAATCCCAATCCCACAGCCAGACTTTCCACTAAAACAACTGACGGATTCGGCACGGGGCATTTTACAAGCTCCATTATTTTCCTCAGCCCGGGTACAAAATATTATGTCAGAGCCTATGCCATCAATGCCATTGACACTGCTTACGGAAATGAGGTTAGTTTTACCACTTTGTCAGCACCGGTTGTCAGCACAGCAAATGTTACTTCCATTACCGGTAATTCTGCTGTGAGTGGCGGCACGGTTAGCGCTGGCGATATGGTAACCGCCAGAGGTGTAGTCTGGAGCAAATATCCGAATCCTACCATTGCACTCAGTACCAAAACCAATGACGGTACAGGACTGGGAACTTTCGTCAGCAATATCAGCGGTCTGGAAAAAAACACAACCTATCATGTCCGTGCATATGCCATCAACGCAGCCGGTACTTCCTACGGCAATGATATTTCATTTAAAACAGCCACTGTTCCTGTCGTTACTACTGCTGGCGTAACCATTACTTCTTCATCCACTGCAGAATGTGGAGGAAATGTCGTCTCGGATGGAGGCATGACGGTTACACAACGTGGTGTATGCTGGAGCACCAGCCCTTCCCCAAAAGTTACCGGGAATAAAACAACAGACGGAAGCGGTACCGGAGTATTCTCCAGTCAGCTTAGCGGGCTCAGTACCAATACCGGTTATTATGTCAGGGCCTATGCCATCAATGGAGTGGATACGGCTTATGGAGAAGAGCGTAGCTTTATCATCACACCCCCTACGGCAAAAACAGGCACTGCTTCCAATGTTTCAACCACTACAGCCGAAATTTCGGGACTTGGAAACGCCAAGGGAATCTATTCAAACTTTACTTTTGAATATGGGCCGGATACCGGATACGGTTACAGTATAGCCGGTAATCCCTCTTCAGCATCCGATACGACAGAACAATTGATAACTGCTCAACTTAGCGGATTGATCCACAATACGGTCTATCACTATCGTCTGGTAGCAGAAAGCAGCCATGGCAAAAGTTATGGAGCCGATTCCACCTTTAAAACCCTGTACGACATCGGCTTGAATGAACAGAAAACCAAAGAAAGAATCACCATTAAATATACTGATAATGAGCTGAGTATACAGGTATCCGATTTTTCTCCTGCTCAGGTAAGAATCAGCGACCTGACAGGCAGAATCATCGCTAATGAAAATTGCAGTGATGGAAAAATGACATTCAGTTTAACACAACATAACATGCTTTTACTGGTAGTGGTCGTGGCAGGAGAAGACGTTAAAAAAGAAATTATTTTCTGCCGGTAAACCCGGTTCAACCGGGCTAAATTATTATCTTCCTTTTATGCCAAAATAAAATATAGTTTAGCGAATGAAATGAAATTTTACAGTCTGTCAGCTGAATTTTTCAATATTCATTACTAAAAACAGGCAGCAATAAGTTGGCAATTGGCAGTTTTCAGCAGGCACGGACAATCTAACTCACCCCCGGCCCCTCTCTTTCAAAAAGAGAGGGGAGCTGATGGCGTTGCCGGATTTTAAAATTGTTTTATCCCAGATTACGCAATAAGATTTTTTCTAATGCTTAGCAATAAGTAATTTTGTTGAATGAAATTTAATATAAAGTTTACCAATAAAGAGATTACACCGTGGTCAGGTTTAGTCTTTTTGCGAAATATGATGAGAAAA
>JAAYUY010000180.1 GCA_012517435.1 Sphingobacteriales bacterium
AGCCATTGCAGAAAACCGTGCAATCGGAAAAAACAACGAATTGCTCTGGCATCTGCCCAACGACCTGAAAAGATTTAAACAACTGACCACCGGCAAAACCATTGTCATGGGGCGTAATACCTGGCTGTCGTTGCCTGTCAGGCCCTTACCCAACCGCAGAAATATCGTTATTTCCGATATACCTGATGAGAAATTTGAAGGTGCCGAAACCGTAAATTCCATAGAGCAAGCTATCCGCATGACTGAAGCTGAAGCAGAAACCTTTGTGATAGGAGGAGGCATGATTTACCGTCAGTTTTTACCTTTTGCCGGAAAAATTTATCAGACGGTTGTTCATGCCGAATTCGATGCAGACACCTTTTTCCCTGAACTGCCTTCAGATGAATGGATATTGACAGAACAAACCGGTTTTCAGGCAGACGAAAAACATGCATTTGATTATTCCTATCTGATTTACGAGCGAAAAAGATGATTGTTTCACTGATTGCCGCTATTTCAGAAAATTATGTCATTGGAAAAGACAGGGGTATGCCATGGAATATGCCTGCCGATTTGAAATATTTTTACCGGATCACCAAAGGCCATCATGTGATCATGGGAAGAAAAACCTTTAATGAATATGGTGTCAGCAAGCCCTTGCCCGACAGAACGAATATCATCGTCAGCAGAGATCCTGAATTTAAAGCAGAAGGAACAATTGTGGCAAAAAACATTGAAGAGGCCTTAAAAATTGCCGCTGACAACAGAGAAAGTGAAGTATTCATCATCGGAGGGGGTGAAATTTACAGACAAAGTATGCTGATAGCCGATAAACTTTATATCACCCTCATTCACACCCGGATTGAAGAAGGGGATACCTTTTTCCCTCAGATAGACCCCCATCAATGGGAACTGGTCATGGATGAATGGCATGAGAAGGATAAAAAAAACCCTTTTGATTATAGTTTCAGGGTATATCAGCGTAGGTTATTCGAGCAACATGCTTAGGTCTGAGTCTTTTTCATGCAAGTCGAGGTCAAAGCCAAGGCGCTTACCGGTTCTGATGGCCTGACTACCCACGGAATTGATTTTATCAATCAGACTGATTTCCTGAATATTTTCGATAGGCGGCACAAAGAGGTCAAAATCAACTGCCTGGGTGATGGCAATCTCGACAATATCCCGAACAGCTTCTTCATTGAAAATCAGGGAGCTGAAATCTCGATGCAGGAAACTGTACTGCCGCTTTCCCTGCATAAAATAATGCCCTTCCTTATTAATAAAGATACGCCCAAGCAGATACCCGACATCATTCATTCTGTTAAACTTAATAGAATCACTCAGAAAATTGTAAATCAGAATAGTACCGCAAAAGGCACGGGTTGGGTCTTCCTTGACATAGTTGGTTTTAAAGATAAAATGTTCGGGTGAAAAGGTAAATACATTCGTATGCATGATAAAGAAGAGTGTATCTCCCGCAAACTTGATTTCCAGCTCAAATTCCCCGTTTTCCTTGTAATGAACATCAATCTGCTTCCCTTTCTTTTCAATCTGTAATTTTATCCATTCTGTAACCTCTCTGACTTCTTTTTTGATCAGCTGAAAAGCATCAATGGTATAATGAAAAACACTCCTCTTTAAATCAGCTTTTTCCAGAAGTGCATTGAGAATTTTACTTTCCTCAGGTAATGGTTTTATTATCATGATTTTGAATTTAGTATGCTCTTGCAAAAATGACTTTCCTACTGGCAGGTTTACCTGTCAGCATGCATTTGCCTGTTCCGGTGCTTTCTTCAAGAGGAATCAGACGTATAGTGGCTTTGGTTTCCTCCTTGATTCTCAATTCATCTTCTGAAGAACCTGCCCACCAGGCGGAAATAAATCCCGGCCTTGCATCAATCATTTCTTTAAATTCATCGTACGAAGCCACCTCATATGTATTGTTCTGCCGAAAATCCAAAGCTTTTTTGAAAATATTTCCCTGAATATCACACAACAACTCACGGATAAATGATACAATATCCGTCCCGCTGAAAAATTGCTTTTGCATCGTATCCCTCCTGAAGACCTCAACTTGTTTTTTCTCCACATCTTTAGGCCCGATAACCAGACGGACAGGAATACCCTGAAGTTCATATTCGGCAAATTTCCATCCGGGCTTTTTGTTGTCGTCATTATCAAATTTCACTGAAATACCGTTTCCTTTCAGTTCTTTTTCAATTTTCATGGCATACTCAGCTACCAGCGATCTCTCTGCATCATTTTTAAAAACAGGAACAATCACCACTTTGAGCGGAGCAACAGCGGGAGGAAGAATCAGACCATTGTTGTCGGCATGAGTCATAATCAAACCACCGATTAGTCTGGTGGAAACACCCCATGAGGTAGCCCACACATATTCCAGTTTACCTTCTTTTGATAAAAATTTCACATCAAATGCTTTTGCAAAATTTTGCCCGAGAAAATGGGAGGTTCCAGCCTGAAGTGCTTTTCCGTCCTGCATCATGGCTTCAATACAATAAGTATCTTCAGCACCTGCAAAACGTTCATTTTCAGTTTTTAATCCTTTTAAAACAGGGATAGCCAAAAATTTTTCTGCAAAATCGGCATAAATATCGAGAATCAATCTGGTCTCTTCAATGGCTTCTTCACGGGTGGCATGGGCAGTGTGTCCTTCCTGCCATAAAAACTCGGTTGTTCTCAAAAACAAACGGGTTCTCATTTCCCACCTGACAATATTAGCCCATTGATTAATCAGCAAAGGCAGGTCTCTGTAAGATTGAATCCAGTTTTTATAGGTATTCCAAATGATGGTTTCGGAAGTAGGACGAACTACCAATTCTTCTTCCAGCTTTGCTTCAGGATCCACCACCACTTCTTTCCCGTTTTCAGCAGTTTTAAGCCTGTAATGGGTAACCACTGCACATTCTTTGGCAAAACCTTCCACATGGGCGGCTTCCCTGCTTAAAAATGATTTGGGGACAAAAAGCGGGAAATAGGCATTCTGATGACCAGTTTCCTTGAACCTTCTGTCGAGCTCATCCCTAATGTTTTCCCATATAGCATACCCATAGGGTTTAATCACCATACATCCCTTGACTGCACTATGTTCGGCTAAATTCGCTTCTTTTACTAAATCATTGTACCAGTTTGAATAATCAACTTCTTTTGGTGTAATTTTGCTTGCCATTAATTCGTATATTTGGAATGTTTTTTGACTTTTATAATTCGGCAAAGGTACTGATTCTTAATGTTAATGAACAAAACAGAAAATCATGAAAACACTTAAGTACTTATCGGCAGCCCTCCTGACAGCCTTTCTGCTCAGCAGCTGCAGTTCTTTGATGAACATGAATTCTTATGATGAGGTTTACTATAACCCGAAAATGAAAACTGCGGAAGAAGTAGCTCAGCCACAGACAGCACCTGAAACAACAGTACCTCAGCCCGAAGACAACCAGCAATATTCAAAGGAAAGTCAACCCGTGGACACCTATTCCGAAACGGAAGTATATGAGGATAAAAACGGTGACACCTACATCACCAATAATTACTACGGTGACGTTGATATTTATGACGATTACGACTATTATGATTATGACTATAAATATTCCAGACGTTTAAAAAGATTTTATCATCCCTACACTACCTATAGTTATTTTCACCCGTATTTTTATGATATTTACTGGTATAACCCCTATTACTACAACGGATTCAGTTTCTATTTCGGATGGGGATATAGTTATTACGGATACAGCTATTTCTATGACCCCTTTTACTATGACTACTGGAGATATCCTTACTACTACAACTACTATCCTTATTATTATTATGGCTACGACCCATGGTATTATCCTTACGGATATGGCAGCTACTATTCCGGTTACTGGAACGGCTACCATCATGGTTACTGGAATGGTTACTGGAACGGATATTATGATGACTACTACAATGATAATCCCATTCACGGAGGCGGAAATTTCTATTACGGGCCACGGCAGGCCACAGGAACAAGGGTTTCCAATGATGATATAGATGCAGGCGACTTTTTCGGATCAAGAAAAAATGCTGACATCCCATATTCTTCAAGCAATAACAACAAAACAGGCAGTTATACTGACAAGGGAACCACCCCCACCGACAACGGCAGAGTCATTGAAGGCGGAAAAGCAGATGACATCAGGAAAAGAGATCAGTTTGACAATCCGGTAAAAACCGAAGACCGTTATGCAACCCCATCAGGTGTCAAAACTCCTGAAAGCATTACTCCTGCAGGGGATCAGTTTAAAAAAGACACCGACAGAAACTATTCTTCACCAACAGGCCCTGAAAACAGAGACAATAAAGTAGTAAAAGATAACCCCTCTGTTCCTTCAGGAACCAACAGACCCAACGGCAATGATATTCAAAAACCAAAAGCTTATGAGCCTCCTGTTCGGGAAACACCGGGCAACAAAGTAACCACACCGGACAATGGCAACCCCAAAACAACCATTACGCAGCCTCCACAACAACCAGCCATTCAGGATAACAGAGATAAAACGCCTACTCCTGACAGCAGGATTCCTGAAAACAACAACAATAACTATCAACCGTACCGCCCGGCCCAGACACCTGGTAATAATCCGGGCAGAACACAGGAGCAGAATAATCCGCAATACACCAAACCCTATACACCCAACAGACAGGACAATCAGCCCACTACCCCCAAAACACACGAAACACCTCAATACCAGCCTGAAAGAAATACCCCATCACCCAGGTATGACAACACAAAACCCAACTACGAAGCACCAAAGTCGGAGCCATCGGTTCGTCCATCGACACCTGCACCACAAAGACAGGAAAACAACAGCTATCGTACGAGTCCTTCACCAAACAGGTCGGAAACACATTCCAGTCCGTCATATTCTGCTCCGTCAAGGAGCAATTCTTCAGGAAGCTCAGGAAGTTCGTCAGGCTCCTCTTCCGGCCGTTCGTCAGGCTCAGGTAGTTCAACCCCTTCAAGAACCAGATAAACCTTAAACGATGAAAAAAACAACATTTTTAGTGCTTCTGGGAGCTATTATTGCATCTTATTCCCATGCACAATACGATTTTGACGCCATGCACTTTTCCCAATCCATTCTTCAGGCAGATGCACGCAGTACCGGAGTCGGAGGTGCTTTCGGAGCTGTCGGGGCCAATGTAATTTCTTCGACCATCAACCCTGCCGGACTGGGACTGTTCAGAAAAGGAGAATTCTCTTTTTCAACAGGCTTTACTACTACTACCACTTCATCTTCCTATCTCGGGAGCCAGACAAGAAGTGGAAAAAATGTCCTGACAATACCTTCTTTCGGTCTGGTGTTCACAGGAATAAATAAAGCAGATGGCAAGGAAGTGGAAAAAGGATGGGTCAGCCAGAGTTTTGCCTTTAATATTAATAGAACCAATAATTTCGTTGGCAGGTTTAATTATTCGGGGAACAATAAAAGCAATTCCATTTTGGAATATTTTGCAGAAAGTGCCAAAGGACGCCACAAAGACGATCTGCCTTATCTGACCTCAATGGCTTATGATACCTGGCTGATTGACAATCCCAACAATCCGACCACTTATATTACCGCCCTCGATGATGATACGTTTGGTTTGATCAACATTGATCAGGTAAAAACATCAAGGGTCAGGGGTTCGGCCTATGATTTCAATTTTGCTTTTGCAGGCAATTACTCAAACCTGATTTATCTCGGGGCAAAAATCGGAATACCTTTCCTGAATTATAATGCTTCCTCTACCTACTCAGAGACCAACAACCGTCCCGGTAAAAGCAATTATGTCGGAATGTCGTATGAAAACGACCTGAGTGTTTCAGGTATCGGGTTTAATGCCGGCATAGGAATAATCCTGAAACCTATTGATTACCTGAGGATTGGCGGGAGTATTACCTCTCCTACTTTTTACAGCCTGAACGAAACCTATAAGGATAAAATCATAGCCCGCCTTGACACTCAGGACAATCAGTCAGCCACACGAAACGGCACTTTTGACTACAGCCTGACCACACCTTTCAGGGCAACTGCCAGTATTGCTGTCATTGCCGGTACTTTCGGCTTTATTTCCCTTGATTATGAATATGTTGACTATACATCAGCCTTCCTGACTTCAAACATCTATTCTTTCAATTATGAAAACAACAATATTGAAAACTTTTTCCGTCCTGTCAGCAATATCAGACTTGGCGGAGAATTTAAATTAGGTGATTTTGCACTCAGAGGAGGTTATGGCATTTATCCGACACCATACAACCCTGATTATCAACCAGAAAAAAGCGATGAAGCCGCCAAAGTTCTTTCATTCGGATTTGGATTCCGCGACAAGGAACAATATATCGACCTTGCCTGGCAGAATATTTCCACCAGTCAGTTTGAAACTCCTTATGTCTTGTCGAATAAAGATGTTGAAGGTGTTGATTATTCCCTGTCAAAATCTTCCATTATCCTGACTTTAGGATTTAAATTTTAAGTTTACTGATTGAAAAACGGTCTTTTTCAAGGTTTAAAAGGTATTATTTTTGACCTTGACGGGACGCTTGCCGATACGCTTCCCGGCATTACGAATGCTTTAAATGAAGTACTAACATTAAACGGGTTTCCTCCCATCACGCTTGAAAAATGCAAAACATTAGTCGGACATGGGGTTGAAAACCTTGTTGAATCAGCCATACCTGAGTTTGCCCGGAATCCTGAAATCATCAGCATTTGCGTCAGCAAAATGAAGGAAACCTATAAACGATATGCCATAGAAGGAACAGTGTTATATCCTTTTATCCCAGCCTTTCTTGACAAACTGACAATGATGGGATACCGTTTGTTTTTATTGTCAAATAAACATGAGCTTGCGGTAAATATCATCAGGGAAAAGCTACTTAACCGTTGGTCATTCGAAATCGCCATTGGGAATTCAGGTTACCTGCCTCTCAAACCCGATCCATCTGCCATTTTTCACATATTAAAAGAAACAAGTCTAAAAGCAGAAGAAGTCTGTATGATAGGTGATGGAGAAACCGACATTCAGGCTTCGAGAAATGCCGGCATTACAGTTATTTCGGTTGGTTGGGGCTATCGTAGCCCGGATTATCTGCAGTCTTTCAGGCCTGATTTCATACTTACCCATCCGGATGATTTTTTTAAGTACCTGAAAAGATAATTCAGGGGTAAACTGATAATTAATCATTCATGTCTGAAATTATGTCATGAAAAATAATGCCTGTTTGGGGAAAAATGCAATAAATGGCTTGAAAAATCCAATGGCATAAAATCTGATAAAAGGCAAGCTGGAAAAAAATTGTTTAATTTTAAAAATAAATAGGATATGGCAGTAAACATTAAACCTTTAGCAGACAGAGTTCTAATTGAACCTGCACAGGCAGAACAGACAACAAAATCAGGAATTATTATTCCGGATACAGCAAAGGAAAAACCGCAGAAAGGAACGGTGATAGCTGTAGGACCTGGGACCAAAGATGAACCGACAACGGTAAAACCAGGTGATGTGGTACTGTATGGCAAATATGCAGGTACAGAAATCAAGATTGACGGTAATGATTATTTAATCATGAGAGAATCCGACATTTTGGCCATTATCTAACAAAAATTTGTAAACCCTTAAAAAAGCAAGAGATATGTCAGCAAAATTAATTCAATTTGATGCAGAAGCACGTGAAAACCTGAAAAAGGGCGTAGATGCATTGGCAAATGCAGTAAAAGTTACATTAGGTCCACGTGGAAGAAATGTAGTTATTGATAAAAAATTTGGAAGCCCGTTAATTACCAAAGACGGTGTTACAGTAGCAAAAGAAATCGAACTGAAAGACCCTGTAGAAAACATGGGTGCACAGATGATAAAGGAAGTAGCCAGCAAAACATCCGATGCTGCAGGTGATGGAACCACCACAGCCACCGTGCTTGCTCAGGCTATTATCACTGAAGGACTGAAAAATGTGGCAGCCGGAGCCAACCCGATGGACCTCAAAAGAGGAATTGACAAAGCTGTCAAAGTTGTGGTTGATGAACTTAAAAAACTCTCCAAACCAGTTGGCGACAACATTGAAAAAATTGAACAGGTTGCAACCATTTCTTCAAACAATGACACCGAAATAGGAAAACTCATTGCCGAAGCCATGAGCAAGGTAAAGAAAGAAGGTGTCATTACCATTGAAGAAGCAAAAGTTACCGAAACCTATGTTGATGTTGTCGAAGGAATGCAGTTTGACCGTGGTTATCTGTCAGCCTATTTTATCACCAATGCCGACAAAATGGAAGCAGAACTGGAAGAACCGTTTATTCTCCTGTACGACAAGAAGATTTCAAATATGAAAGAGCTTCTTCCGCTGCTTGAAAAAGTTGTTCAGACAGGGAAACCTCTGTTAATCATTGCCGAAGATGTTGAAGGTGAAGCACTTGCCACATTGGTAGTCAACAAAATCCGTGGTACACTGAAAATTGCAGCAGTTAAAGCTCCCGGATTTGGTGACAGAAGAAAAGCCATGCTGGAAGACATAGCTATCCTGACAGGTGGAACTGTTATTTCAGAAGAAAGAGGATACAGCCTCGAAAATGCTGACCTTTCATTCCTTGGCACCTGCGAAAAAGTTACCATCGACAAGGATAATACAACCATCGTCAACGGTAAGGGAGATAAAGAAGACATCAAGGCAAGAATCAACCAGATCAAAGCCCAGATTGAAACCACGACCTCCGACTATGACAAAGAAAAACTGCAGGAACGTCTTGCCAAGCTTTCAGGCGGTGTGGCAGTAATTTATGTTGGTGCCTCATCAGAAATTGAAATGAAAGAAAAGAAAGACCGTGTGGATGATGCACTGAATGCTACCCGTGCCGCTGTTGAAGAAGGTATTATCCCCGGTGGTGGTGTTGGTTATATCCGTGCATTGCCAGCTCTCGATGCCATCAAATGCGACAACGCAGATGAAAAAACAGGTGTTCAGATTATCCGCAAGGCTATTGAAAGCCCGCTTCGTATCATTGTGACCAACTCCGGCAACGATGGTTCCATTGTCCTTGAAAAAGTTAAAGATGGAAAAGAAGACTTTGGCTACAATGCACGCACTGAAAAATTTGAAAATCTGTTCAAAACCGGTGTGATCGACCCGACCAAAGTAACCAGAATAGCACTTGAAAATGCCGCTTCAGTAGCCGGAATGATTCTGACTACCGAATGTGTGGTTGCTGAAATTCCTGAAGAAAAGCCAGCAATGCCTCCAATGCCGGCAGGCGGAATGGATTACTAAAATTGTCTTTATAGACTCTTTTCATAAAGGCCCCTCTTTACAGAGGGGTTTTTTTTTATACATTTCTTACATTTGCCGCCTAAAAAATTTTTTTTCACTTTAAGATTCCACATTATTTATGAAAGAGTCGTTACAAATCCTTGACAACATCAGGCTCAATTTCAATCCTGACGGTCTGCTGGTGCTGAACATTACCCTTGCCCTTATTATGTTTGGCGTTGCCCTTGAAATTAAACTTAAAAACTTCAGGGATATTTTTCTCATGCCAAAACCATTTTTCACAGGCTTTTTCTCACAGTTTCTGATGTTGCCACTGTTTACCTTTCTCCTTGTTGTTCTGCTCAACCGGTGGATTACGCCTACCATTGCCATGGGGATGATACTGGTAGCTTCCTGCCCGGGCGGCAATGTTTCCAATTTTATTTCCTCTCTTGCAAAAGGAAATGTAGCACTATCGGTTACCCTGACAGCTACTGCCACTCTGTCGGCACTGGTGTTAACACCCCTGAACTTTGCCCTGTACGGAAGCCTTTATGTCAAATTTATTTCTATTACCAACTCCGACCAGCTCCTGCAACCTTTAACCATTCCTCTTGGGCAGGTGTTTCAGACCGTCTTCATTTTACTGGGTATTCCCCTCTTTCTTGGAATGCTTGTCAACTGGAAGTTTCCACGTTTTACTAAAATGATGATGAAGCCCATCCGCATTTTTTCCATCATCAGTTTTACCGCCATGGTGGTGCTTGCTTTTATCAATAATTACGAATATTTCTGGGCTAACATCAAATATATATTTTTATTGGTTCTGGTTCAGAACTCTATGGCTTTTCTGATAGGATACCTTTTCAGTCTTTCATTTAAGCTGAACCGGCAGAATTGCAGGACAATCAGCATCGAAACAGGCATACAAAACTCTGGTCTTGCCCTTGTTTTACTCTTCAATCCGAAGATTTTTCCGCCTGAACTCGCCATAGGTGGCATGGCATTCATTGCCGCCTGGTGGGGAATATGGCACATTCTGGCAGGACTTGGCATTGCTTCACTCTGGTCGTACAGAAAAATTACCGCTCCTGCATTAAAAACAACCTGATATGCCACTAAGGAATATCGAAAGATTTTCAATTCGTTATGAATTATTAAAGCCGTTTTTCATCTTTGCCTTTAACAGGTTCTGGTACAGAAAAACAGAAGTTGCCGGAAGGGAAAACATCCCCAAAAAAGTTCCTTTGCTTTTGGTCTCGAACCATCAGAACGCCCTGATGGATCCGCTGGCGCTGGTATTTAATGTCAAAGGGCAACCTGTTTTTCTTGCCCGCTCAGATATTTTTAAAAGCCGCATTTACAGGATATTCCTCTATTTTTTTAAAGTCATGCCTATCTTCCGGATCAGAGATGGTTGGGATGCTGTGAAACAAAATGATTTCATCAACAAAAAAGTCATCGACATTTTTTTAAAAAAGAAAAACATCGGGATTATGCCTGAGGGCAACCACGACAAGTTTAAACGGCTTCGTCCTTTAAAAAAAGGATTTGCCCGTATGGTTTTTCAAGCTGAAGAGGAAAATAATTTCAATCTTGGCATCGAAATTCTTCCGGCTGGTATCGATTATGGCAGTTTCTACAATTTCCGCACAACCCTTTTCGTCAATTTTGGTAAACCTATCAAAGTCAGTGATTTCAGAGAAGATTATGCTGAGAATCCTCAGAGAGCCATGCAATTGCTGGTGGCCCGCCTCTCAGAAGAACTTAAAAAACTGATGATTCACATTGAAAGTGTGGAGTATTACGATACCATCCTGCGGTTAATTGATATGTTTAAGCTTCATATTCAGGAGTTTACAAAAAAGAAGAAGCTGACGCTGGCCGACAAATTCAGGGCAGATAAAATAATTGTTGAAGAAGCAGAACGTCTTGCGGGAGAAAATCCATTAAAAATGGACGGGCTCAGGGAAAGAATATCCGACTACACCGAACAACTTAACCAGCTTAAAATCAGAGACTGGATAGTCAGAAAAGAAATCATTACAAAAGGAGAAATTTTCATCCGAATTCTGACTTTACTGATATTTTCCCCCGTATTTCTTTACGGATTTTTTAACAACCTTCTGGCATGGTTCATACCTCAGCTGGCTTCCCGCAAACTGGAAGATCCTCAGTTTATTTCAAGCATTCGCTTTGGGGTGTTTTTCTTTCTCTATCCTCTTCTGATTGTCATTCAGACCTTGATTGTCATTATTGCTTTTCATCAACCATGGCTTTGGCTGGCGTATCCGGTCAGCCTTCCTGTCAGCGGACTAATAGCATTTCACTATTATATTTTTTTCAGGAAGACACTCGGAATGATGAGGTGGAATAAACTCAGAAAAAAGAAAAAGAATCAGGCACTTCAACTCATACATCTCAGAAAGGAAATTATTGAAATCATGCGTCCGTTAACAGAAGAAAAAATCAGAAATACCCTAATTCAAGGATAAAAGCGGCATTTTTTCAACTTCTTTCAGTGCCTCTTCAGGGGTTATATCTGTAAATAAAAGGCTCATCATAGCTGGGAAATAATTGTCTATCGTCAGCAAGTGACTCATGATGGAGCGGTGAATCAACTTGAGGGAAGGTAAATTTTCCTTGTCGAAGAAGAAATTGGTGCGAAACCTCATTTGTTTTTTAGCTTCATCGAACTCAAAACAGCCTGTAAAAAGTCCGAAATTGACATAACGGGTAAACTCAATAAAGTTATCAACCTTATCATCATCAATTTCAAACATACAGAAAGAAATCATGGTAAAAAGTCCTGTTTCTTCCATGATTCTGATATAACAATCAATAGTGCCGAAATTTGCCTGTATCCCGAAAATAACAGTGGAACGGTCATCTTCAAGTTGATATTTCCAGCGGTTGGCTTCCAGAAGTTGTATGACTTTCTCCAGCATGTCAGGCCCATTTAAACTGCTGTCCTGAATTTTCAGGAAAAATATTATTTTGGAACCCTTTGTCAATCATCTTTTTAAGATTACTGACAACTGTCTCAATTACTTCAGAGCGAAAGCCCATTTTGTGTGCAATCTTTTTCAACAGAATTATTTCATCCGGATCTGCCTCTCCATCCACTACAATCATGAGAATCAACTCATAAAGTTTTTTGTACCTGTCGGAAAAACTGTCGGGTAATTTTGCTTCATGTTCTTTCCGGTGGTCAATTAAAAAGCGAATCTGATCTTCAGAATAATGATAGTTTTTCCCGATCCCGAGCAGAAGTTTCAATTCTTCATCTGCTATCCTGCCATCAGCAAACATGATCTGGATGAGGTTCAGCAAATGATTTTTTATTTCATCAGAACCAGTCATAAATCAGCTTTTTTTGAAATGGCTAAGGTATGCAATTATTTCCATATCATAAGCCTCATCAATTGCAGTTTTTCCATCTACATCCCTACTCAGCGGATCTACCCTGACTTTTTCAACCAGAAACTTTACCATGGGAAGGCTACCGCTTCTGACAGCATAAAACAACAGCGTCTTTTTGTCAACATCCGTCATTTTCTTATTTATCTCTTTGATTTTCAGGAGATAATTCATCAAAGGAACAGAGCCGCTTTCCGCAGCAAAAAACTGATAGGAAATGCCTTCAAACTTGTATTTTGTATCGGCATGGTGGTTAATCAGCACATTAACCATATCCGTATTGCCATTGGCCGCAGCCGTCATCAGTATCGATTTACCTTCAAAAACCCTATTCACATCAGCTCCGTTCTGAATCAGCAAAATGGCTGTTTCAGACTGATTGCATCTCACGGCAAGCATCAGCGGGCTAATAGGGTAAATTTTCCCGATCGCATTGACATCGGCTCCTTGCTCAATTAAAAACCTTGCTATTTCAATCCTGCCATATTTTGCAGCATAGTGCAGGGGCGTCAGTCCGGCTGCATTGATTTCATCTGAACGCTTGTACAATCGCCTGAAAATCAATGAATCTCCGCAAATTGCAGCTTCGTGAACACTCGTGATTTTTGTCTTAGGCTCTGCTTTTACAAATTCAAACAGAAGGAAGTTCAGTTTTTTAAAGCTGCCGGTCAGCTGAAAACCATTTTTTTTAAGTAAAAAAACTATCTCGTTTTCGGTAATTCCGTTGTTTTCGAACTGTCCCAGATACAGCTTCCCATCATCTTTCAGGATATTCCTCAGGTTGGACAAAAAAGAATCGGGGTAAAACAACTGATGAATCACATCATTCATCATCACCACATCAAAAAAATGAGCAGGAAGTCGTGTATCGTTTTGCCAGCCTATCGTCATCGTAAAACTGCTCCTGATTTTTCCCCCGCTTAAGGAAGCATAATAATCGTAAACTTTGGAAAATTCTTTCTGGTTGAGGCAAACCGGAGAGATATCCTCAAGATAAAAGGCAATACTGTCGGTAAAAAGAGAAACAGCTACGGGAAGATAGCCGTTTTCAGTACCAATATCTGCTACTACCCATCCTTTCCGGAATTCAACATTTTCAAGGTAAGCTCCTGCTTTTGCATCGTTACGAATGGCCGCAACATCCCTGAAAACTCTTCCACAGCGATAGGGTAAAAACTCACTGTTTTGTGAGAAAACAGTATTTACCATGGCTGTCAAGCCAATCAATAAAGCTATTTTCCTTAAAACACCCAAATGCTCAGAAATTAATGTTGGTAAATGTCAAGAATTTTTTCAAGCCTTTCACTTCTTGAGCCTTTTATTAAAATTGAATATCCTGTAAAATGCTGATTTTCAAACCACAGAATAAATTCATTCACATCTTTAAAGTGCATGCAATCGATGTCATTTTTAAAATCGCCAAAGTATTCCCCAATCAGAAACAAATGCTGATAATCGACTTTTTTAAGCAGGGAGATAATTTCCTGATGTTCCTGATGGCTATATTCCCCCAGTTCGTGCATATCACCCAGAATCAATATTTTCTTATCCGTTTTCAATTGAGCAAAATCATTGATAGCCAACGACATAGAGCTTGGATTGGCGTTGTAGGCATCCAAAAAAACCGTATTACCTCGCCATTCGAGCACCTGAGAACGTAGATTTTCCGGATAATAATTTCCGACAGCATCCTGAAAATCATTTGCCGGAATATTCATCCATTGCCCGATAGCCGAAGCTGCGAGAATATTGTTCAGGTTGTAGCTGCCAAAAAGCCTTGATTTAACCAGAATTATTTCATTTCCGTATTTGATTTCGGCATGAACAAACGGACTGCATGAAACGACCCTTCCATTGAAAGTAAAATTTCCTTCTCCGAAAAATAAAACCTTTGCCTGCGTAATCAGCCTGCCGGAAAATTCATCATTTCCATTTACAATCAACTGATAATCTGTGTTTTGATTAAAAAAGTCAACAAATTCCCGATAGGCCTCAACCACATTATCAAAACCTCCGAACTCTCCCAAATGATCCTTACCGATGTTTGTCAAAACACCAGTGGTCGGGTGAGTGATGGTGGTAAGCAATCTGGTTTCTCCTAAATGATTTGCCCCTATTTCAATCACTGCCACTTCATGCCGGCTATCGATGGATAAAATGCTTAGCGGTAGTCCGATATGATTGTTCAAATTTCCCTGTGTGGCAAAAACCCTGAACTTTTTCTGTAATACACGGAATATCAGTTCCTTAGTCGTAGTTTTGCCATTTGATCCCGTGATTCCGATGACGGGAATATCAAGCTGCTGACGATGACAGGCAGCCAACTGCTGAAGGCACTGAACAGTGTCGGGAACGACTATCACCCGGTCGTTTTTTGTAAAAGAAACATCATCAGAAACTGCCACTACCGCACCTTTTTCGAGGGCCTGCGGAATAAATCTGTTGCCGTCAAAATTTTCTCCCCTTATGGCAAAAAATATTTTTCCCGACATTTCCTGCCTGCTGTCGGTACTGACATACGGATGTTCACGAAAAATGCTGTAAAGCCTTTTAATGGTTTCGTTCATGGTCGATCTTTTGTTTCCAAAGCTCCCTGAGCCTGATATAGCGTAAAAATGTACTGAATGCAGATAAGCGGGCAATCAGAAATCCGTAATATCCATCCAGAAAGCCTGCCCTGATAAAAAATATCTTGACAAATTTCCAGAGCGGATGAACGAGAATTTTAAACCAACCTGATTTTATGCCCTTCTGAAATCTGTGTTCAGCCGCTATCCTGCTGAATTTATAGATGGTATTGAGATGATCATCAATACTTTTGACGGAATAGTGAAGGATATCCCCTTTCAGGTGAACAATTGTTCCTTTTTCCAACAGACAAAGTTCATCATGGGGATTGATTCCCTGCCATATAACCTTGTTTTTCATAGCCATTCGCAACTTTCTGTCGGGATACCAGCCTCCGTGTCTGATCCATTTTCCGCAATAACTGGTAAGTCTGCTGAAGGTATAGGCATCAGCCGTGAAGTTTTTTTTCACCTCCAATACCGAACGAATGGCTTCATCCGATAAAGCCTCATCGGCATCCAGTGAAAGAATATAATCAAACCGTGCCTGCTGAAGGGCAAAGTTTTTTTGCTCGATATGGCCATTAAAGGGATGGGTTAAAAATCTCACCTTCGGAAAAGACTCACAGATCTCACGAGTCTTATCTGTTGAAAATGAATCAACTACAACGATTTCGTCTGCAACGGTCAGGAGGCTGTTCAAACAGGTGGCAATGTTTTTCTCCTCATTAAAAGTGATGATGACCGCTGATAACATTCAGAAAATTAAGGCTGGTTAAACCAATAGGATATGCCTAACATAAGCCCGACTGCCATAGAGGTGGTTTTGTAGCGCACTGAAATATCAGGTCTTGTTTCTTTTTTTGTACTGACCGGGAAGTAATATTCTGCCACATGTTTGGTCTTATCGAATTTAAAATCCTTGTTTTCAATATCGAACAGAGAACGTGACCATTGCAGCCCGGCATTTATCAGAATCTTTTCAGTGAGCACAAAAGAAAAAGAGGCTTCGGTAATGAATTTAAGATTGGTTCTTTTGAAAAGATTCATCAGGTCAATTTCATTTCCCGGCTGAATAAAAGGTGCAGGATCGGTTTTCATATCAGCCCCAACCAGCATATCAATTTGTAATCCGGGAGATATGGAAAGGATGACATTTTCATCTTCCAGTGAGGAACTAAACCTGAGCATAAAAGGGACTTCAAGTTGTGTAAGTGAATACTGGCTGGAAAAAGAAAAGGGAGTCGAATCGCCTGTATTGACATCATATTCAAGCTCTGCCGAATATTTCTGCCCTTCTTTTGACAGCTTTAATCCTGTTTGAAAACCAAAGTTATCGGTGCTGTTAAAAATATAATAAAAGCCATGAGCAAAATGATAGGTAGGCTCAAACACAAGTTTACTGTCGGATCTGTAATCATTGTAGTTTGGGCAGTTGGTGTATTGAAACATGGAATAAGGCTGAATATATTGCCCCCGCTGAGCAACAGCAGACCCGGCAAGAAGCAGTTGGATAAAAATAACTAACAACAAATGACGATTCATTCTCAGATATTTACAGGTTAATATTAAATAAACCCAAACGTTCGACATTTATTTTATCAATGATAACTCCAAGATCTTCCGGATTGTCGGCAAAATTGAATTTATCCACGTCAATAATCAGCACTTTCGAATTTTTCTGTGATTTATAATCTGCAATCCATGCTTCATATCTTTCATTGAGTTTTTTGAGGTAGTCGAGGCGAAGCGAATCTTCAAACTCGCGTCCCCTGCGCTGAATCTGATTGACAAGTGTCGGGATGGAAGCACGAAGATAAATCAGCAGGTCGGGAGGCGTAATAAATTTTTCTATGGTTTCGAATAAAGTTCTGTAATTATCGAAGTCTCTTTTGCTCATCAGCCCCATCTGATGGAGGTTGGGGGCAAAAATATAGGCATCTTCATAAATCGTACGGTCCTGAATGACGGTCTTTTTCCCTTCCCTGATGTCGATAATTTGCTGAAAACGTTTTTGAAGGAAATAAATCTGAAGATGAAAAGACCATGTTCTCATGTCTTTATAAAAATCGTCCAGATAGGGATTGTTGTCAACTTCCTCAAAATGAGGATCCCAACCATAATGTTTTGCCAGTAGGTCAGTCAGGGTAGTTTTACCTGCACCTATGTTCCCGGCAACTGCCACATGTTTAAAATCATGTTTTTCTTCTGCTTCCTTATTTTTTACTGCCATCTGATAAAAATATTATTCCTTGTTCCTGATGAATTACTTTAAAAATTTTGCGAGGTAAAAAAATATTCTTTCATGCAAAGATAAAGGATGTTTTTTTAGTACAAGGAGTATAGTGTGATTAATCTGATTTTATCGGATATTTGCCGACATATCAAATAAGCTGTTGAGGTAAATGCTGATAAAAACGATAGAAATTTCGAAGGTGTACAAAATGGGCAAGGTAGAAATTAATGCCCTCCGGAAAATATCTTTTGAAATTGATAAAAATGAATACGTTGCCCTGATCGGTCCTTCAGGCAGCGGAAAATCAACCCTGATGAACCTGCTGGGTTGTCTCGATACACCCGACCACGGAAAATATTATCTCAACGGCTATGATGTCAGCCAACTGACAGATGATGGTCTTGCCCGTATCAGAAATGAAGAAATAGGCTTTGTTTTTCAGTCGTTTAACCTGATTCCAAGGATGTCTGCCCTCGAAAATGTTGCCCTTCCGCTGATATATTCCGGTGTCAGACGAAATGAAAGGCTGGAACGAGCCGAACAAAAGCTTAAGGAAGTGGGACTTGGCGAAAGAATAGGGCATAAACCCAATGAATTGTCGGGAGGAGAAAAACAAAGGGTTGCTATTGCCCGTGCCCTGATTAATAATCCCTCCATCATTCTGGCAGATGAACCCACAGGAAACCTTGATACCAAAGTATCTTATGAAATTCTCGACCTGTTCGAGCAAATTCATGAATCGGGAAATACCATCATTCTGGTTACCCATGAGCCGGATATTGCCGAACGTGCTCACCGCATTATCAAGCTCAGAGACGGACAGATTGAATCCGACCTCAGGCAAAAAACCTGATGACGCTATTCAACTTTATCCAGATAATATACTGCCTTCGGATCGCTGGTAATCACTATCTTGTCAACAACTGCCTTCAGAAAGGTATTGTTAAAATAATCCTTGTCATATTCACGGATGTATTTCTTGTTGGTGGTATAAAACACAATCCCGTCATACACTTTGGCAACCTGATTATTTTTGTTGCTGTAGCCCCATTTCCCGTAACCATACGCATCGACCACCTCCTGCAAAGTGCTTTTTCCCAGAATTACACCCTCCTTTGTTTTGACAATATACGGAGGAAAAATCTCAATCGATGTGAGTATTTCCCTGACCCCTTCTTCCTTGGTAAAATTGAAAATCAATCCTTTTTTCAGGTATTTCATCTTATAATTATAGATGGTTACTGACTTTTGCTTCTTATCGTCAAAATACTGCCTGATGAGAACTTCTTCCGGCCAGTATTCGCTTCCAAACCTTGCAGCAACCTCTTCTTCCGTAGAAACGCCAAACAATATTCCATCCATACCCTTTCCGATAAAAACGATGGAGGTGTCGTTATTTTTTGTTTTTTGTCCATAAGCTGACACGACAGCTGACAATACAAAAAGCATGAGTAATTTTTTCATGATTAATTGTTTTATTAATTACTATTCTATTATAACCTTATGATTTTCAATGCTATCTGTCAAATAGATTCTTAAAAACCAAATGCCTTTGGGCAAATTATCCACGTAAATTGCTGACCCTGATAATGGCAGAACTTTCTCATCCATGATTTTACCGTCAGGGCTCATAAGTATGAGCTTTTTTACCTGACGAACTGAAATATTAATTTCAAAATTTCCATCTGAAGGGTTTGGAAAAACAGAGACGTTATTTCTCTGATTCGGTTCATTGGTTGAAACGGGAAAACAAAGACTCAGCAAGCTATCCACCTCAGATCGCAGTGAAGGGAGCAGCACATAGGCAGCAGTGCCCGGACATTCCGTTGAACATCCATCTCTGTGCCCGCAGATGACGGGCAATAGCAAGGCAGTATCGCTGCCGGGCGGATGCAGAGCCGAATC